>DWVG01000041.1 GCA_019120355.1 Candidatus Ligilactobacillus faecavium | reverse complement strand
TTATCGATAATATAATATACTTACAAAGTACTAATTTGCTATCTTAGCTCAGCAGGTAGAGCATCACCATGGTAAGGTGGGGGTCGTCGGTTCAAATCCGATAGATAGCTTAAATAAGATTTATTAAGTTGCTGAAACCTTGTAAAACGTACATTTTAGTACGTTTAGAAATGTTAAATTACACTTAATTATAGATAAAAAATAGTATCTGTGCACATCAGATGCACATCGAAATTACCCAATGTGCAGATTTTGTCTGGAGGGGTGTGGCAACCATTGATATAACAGGCTTTAAGCCTGTTTTTTTATGTGCACGACATGCACTTTATAAAGTTGGATATTTTTCATCAAGAGAATAGCGTACATTTTAAAATAGTAAATTACATTCAATTGTAGATAAAAAAACGGCATCTGTGCACATCAGATGCACATCGAAATTGCCCAATGTGCAGATTTTGTTTGGAGAAGTATGGTAATCGTTGATATAGCAGGCTTTAGGCCTGCTTTTTTCATGTGCACAACATGCACTTTACAAAAAAATAGAAAAGAGAGATCTTTAATGTTAGCACCAAATATTAATATCATACCAGTCGTAATCGTCAAAGCACCAGCTGCTTCAAGTCGTAGTATTAAACTAGAGTCAGAACCAGCTAAGAAACCAGATGCAATTATGAGTTATAGCATTGGCTTTAGTAATAAAAAACATATTGGGTTCCATATTGCGATTAACGAAAACGGTCAAGCCTACGATGTTTACGCGCTCGGCACTGATAAGCTCGGGAAGTGGGAAGCCCGGTGGTACAACAAACACCCGGAAAAGCTGGTCAAATTGATCAACACGGAAGGTGAACTTCCAGATGGCGTCAAAGTAACCAAAGCAAGCTTGCGATAAGGAGATGATTAGATGGCCGCAGCAATTATCCATCAAGAACAAGTGGTTTCGTTAAAAGAACCGCTGTTTGAAATCAGCAGCAATACAGGTGATCACGTGTATGGCACACAAACGATCACCGAACCGGTTGACTTTAATTTGCCGAATTTAGAAGTGCACTATCGGCAGGACTTGTCGAATGGTAAGCCGTACGATGTGTATGTGTTTGGTACGACACGAAGGATGAAGGTTAAAGCAAAGTGGTACAATAAACATCCCAAACAATTAGTGAAGTTTTTGAATAAGAACATGACGCTTGATGGCTACGAAGCCACAACGGAGATGTTACGGTAGTAAAGGTTGGTTTTCTCCGGTAAGAGGTAGATAGATAATATCTATAAAAAAAAATAAAGACTACTCTGACGAGTAGTCTTTTTAGTTTGTTTACATTTTATTTATAGAAGGTTAAGGTTGCAATTGTTTGATTGCATCCGTCAGAACCTTGTCCTGGAGTTTGTTGTGAAACTGGTTTGTTAGTCATATTTGAGCTAACGTAGTGTGCACCTTCAGGGGTTGTTTGGTGAGAACCACCTAATGAAGTATCAGTGTTTGAACTCCAATCGTTCTTAACGTTGTTAGCAACGATTTCACCAGTGTGGTCACCATAGTTTTGATATGGCGTGTTGACTGGATTATCAGTACCAACGTAACGTGTTCCAACAACTTGTCCTTTGTAGTCTGATGATACCCATTGAATACCATTGCCAAATGTTTGTGAAGCATTAACGTTCTTTTGCATTTGGTTATTAGCATCATTTAATTGTGATAATTCTGGACGAGCGCCTGATTCAAGGTTGTTTTGTCCTGAATATACAGGGACACGTGAGCTTGTGCCGTCTGAATAGCCTTGACTAGTCATTTGAACACCTGGGTGGTCTTGTTCCCAAGTTTGTTCAGCAGCACTGTCATAGAAATGATTCGATGCTGAACCTGGAGTTGATGATTGGTCATCCCATGGACCTTTTTGGTTGATGGCTGCTTGATAATTTACTGTACCGTCTGAGTTCACAACACCTTTGTTGTAATCAACTGATGAAGATGTTGAACTTGCTTGTGAACTAGCGGTACTTGAACTTGTCGTTGAAGCAGCTGGCTTTGAAGCTTGTGAGCTTTGAGCTTGACTTGAAGTCGTGCTTGAAGCAACTGGTGCTTTGCTTGATGATGAAGCACTTGGTGTGCTGGTTGATGCAGCCGGTTTGCTTGCTGTTGAACTAGCTACATGTGAAGCACTTGAGCTGGTAGCTGATGAAGTCTTAGCTGGTGTGCTTGAACTAACAGCTGAGTTGTGCTTTGCACTTGAAGTCGTGCTTGAAGCAACAGATGATTTCACTGATGAAGCTGAACTTGATACCTTTGATGTGTTAGTTTTAGCTGATGACTTCACAGATGAAGCTTTAGCTGATGATTTTACAGCTGAAGTTGTTTTAGCTGGAGTTTCATGTTTAGCTGAAGTTTTAGCATCTGCGTGGCTGTTTGTTGATGCGTTTGTTGACAAACCAACTTTAGCCGCATTGTGTGCTTGTTCAGCGGTCCGTGATGGATGAGCAGCAACCGTTCCGTTACCAGTGAAGCCACGATAGATACCGTTGTTAGCTGGCGTTGCAATTGATGAGCCTGTTGTATTACCACCGTTGCTCATTACATTGGCGGCAACACTTGTACCAGCATTGTTGGCAACTTCGTTGTTAGCTGAAGCTGATTGAGCTTTAACCACGCCGTTGCTACCTAAGTACAACACCTGACCTACATAAATCAAGTTTAAGTTGGTGATGTGGTTAACCTTGGCAATTTCAGCCATGCTTTCGTTTGCCGCTTGACTGATTGCTAATAAAGTATCACCTTTACGAACAATGTACTTGCCTTGAACGTGTGATAAGTTGAGGCCTTGAGCCTGCATTTCAGCCCGAACCGTTGAAACCGAGTTAGCAACCCATTCAGTTTGAGCTGGCTGTGATCCAGCTGGTACAGTATCAGCATTTACAGAAGCTGATGAAAGTGCAATAGGAGCAACTAAAACAGTTCCCATTAAAGCTGTTGCAATACTCTTCTTGAATTTTTTGTTTTTGTTATTGTGGTATTTTTCCATTCTTGATAATGTCATAAAAAAACCTCTTTCTATAAATTAGTTATGTTTCTTCTTTGAATGACTTATTCCATAATCCAATCCATGGCATTCCCTCTTTCAATGGAATTAAAGAAATGTATATAAACCGTTAAAGTTTGTATAAAATCATCGTTTTTTGGAATGGCTCAACAGTTATGATCAAATTACCTGTAAGACTTGATAACTAAGGGAATTTAGTATAGAATTTTCTTAGATTTTTAACTAATAATTAACGATGGTTTTTTACAGTCTATTGATTGGATCTTTTTAAGATATTGTAAACACTACTTAGAGAAACTCCGCATCGCTCAGCGATTTCATTGTTATGAAGTCGTCCAGTTTTGTGGAGTTTTAGTATTTTTTCGGCAGTTTCTTTACTTATTCCAGGTCTGCCGAGCTTTTTGTCTGTTTGCTGTAACGCATCTTTAGTGCGTTTGCTGATCATATCAGATTCTAATTCGGCAATGGCACTCAAAATAGTAAAGAAGCATCGACCGTTTGGAGTGGTTGTATTGATATTGTCACTGATGGAAAGGAGATGGATTCCGCGATCATTAAGACGATTCATAATTTTTACTAACTGTTGGGTACTACGACCTAACCGATCAAGTTTATAAATTAGTAAAGTATCGTCTTTTCTCAATGCTCGAAGTGCCTTTAACAGTTCCGGACGTTTCTCTAACCTTCCTGAAATCTGTTCACTGTATATTTTATAAGGACTGTAAGCCCTAAAAGCATCTTTTTGAACTTCAATTCCAAGATCCTGTTTTCCCGTTGATGTTCGAGCGTATGCAATTGTTTTAGGCATTTAACATTATTCCTCCTTTTTAACCATTACAATTGGATAACGTTTCCATTTTATCTCGTTACCGTTACTGTCAATTGGCCAAAATGCTTCTGACTGGTTCTTTAATTTATCAGGATTTTCAACGCTGTTTTCCTTATAATCATCGAGAAGATCTTGTTCTTCTTGCCAATATGCTAGTTCTGATTGTAAGATAAATCGTTTATCATAAGAGTTACAAAAGAACGGATTAATGTTACACCCCAATACGCTTCTACTAAGAGAGAAGCTGCTAAGATTGAACACAAAATGTGGAATGAATACAATGCAGGGTTTGACTTTGAAACCTCTAAGCATATATTTACAGATGAGTTTGATCGTTATGTCAATAAGAGAATCAAAGATGGATATTGGAGTGATAATACGGTTAAGGCATGGAACTACTCTAACAGAATCTTTAAGCAATACTTTAAAGATGTAAAAATGACTGATATGAACCAGGATCTTGTCCGTGAATTTTCAAGAAAGTTTGTTGCTGAACACAACGCTTCTGCGAGCAAAGATTCTGTAATCGCAAAATGTCTAACACACTTGCGAAAATTTTTTAAGCCTTTGGTAGGAAAATGCTTCAACGAAAATCCTGTTCCTGAACGTCCACTACAACAATTCTTTAGAACTGATGAGCTGGTATCTCAGCATCAGTATCATTTGCTAAATGATTCCGAATACTCCGCCTTAAAAGAAGTCATCCTAAACAGTTTAAACGTATGCAATCCCACTAAATCGGTTTCCAAACTTGCCGTTTGGATTGGTTTAGAAACTGGAATGCGTCCACAAGAAATTCAGGCGTTAAAATGGGATAACCTAGTTTTAGATGACGCTAATCCATATTTCATTATTAATGATTCATGGAATGGAACTGCCGGTAAGTTAAACGGGCATTTAAAGTCTAGAAAAATGGGGGAATTCAGAAAAACATTACCTATTTCAAAAGAACTAGTCGAGACACTGAGTAAGTTTAAAGACGTTCAAAAAGCTTACCTACAATCAAAGCAAATTGAAAATAAATGTAATTTTATTTTACTGAACTTGAATAACTATCAAAAAGCAAGTTCAGGTATTCCAGTTAACCAGCATCGGATGAATGATATGCTGCATAAATTGGGAAAACTGGCCAATATAAAGATTTTACCGAATGAGAAATGGTCAATGTATTCTTTAAGACATAGTGCAGCAACCAAACTTGGAAATACTCCTAAAATGAGTTACCCATGGGCTGCTAGCAGACTAGGACATACGCTTGCACAGTTCATGAAAACGTACGTTCATGTTGATAAAGACATTGACCTAAACATGGAAAATAAATGGCTTGTTCAGCAATAAACGTGAACATCAAATGCACATTTTGAATTATTGCACTTGTAAAAACGTTGTTATATCAGCATAAATCGATTAGCCGCCAATCCGATAGATAGCTTAAGTAAGATTTATTAGGTTGTTAAAACCTTATGAAACGTTCGTTTTGATTTATTTTCAAATCACAAATTATACTTAATTATAGATAAAAAATAATGTTCGTGCACACCAGATGCACATCAAATTTAGCCAATGTGCAAATTTTGTTTGGAGAAGTATGATAATCGTTGATATAGCAGGCTTTATGCCTGTTTTTTTGTGTGCATACTGTGCATGTTTTGTTTTTTTCTATAAAAATCTAAAAATAATCGAAGAAAAACTACGACTATTCGACAATTAACTAAAAATGCTCAAAGCAAGCTAGACAGGGGAGGATATTTCCCGTATCTAATTAATAAAAAAAATAACCTGCTTTGCAGCAGGTTATTCGTAAGATAGCTATTTAGGATAAATTTCTAAAATGATTATTTGTAGAATGTTAAGTTAACATTATTTACTGATAATCCGTCAGCACCGCCAGTTTGACCTGCGTTTGTGATTGTTGAACTTACATAGTGTGCACCATCTGGTATTGTAGCAGTTACACCATATGGGCTTGTACCTGAGTATGCTTGTTTAACAACATTAGCGTCGATTTGACCTGCATGATCTGTGTAGTTTTCATATGGCGTATTAACTGGGTTATCAACAGTGATCTTTTGTGTTCCAGCAACTTCACCTTGATAATCAGATGATACCCATTGAATGCCGTTGCCAAATGTTTGTGAAGCATCTACATTCTTTTGCATAGCTGCATTTGTATCATCTAATTGTTGTTGACTCATTTGTGGACGAGCTGCATTTTCCATGTCATCTTGTCCTGAGTAAACAGGAGTTTGTGATGTTGAACCATCGGAATATGTTTGACCTGTCATTTGAGCACCCGGGTGATTTTCTTTCCATGTTTGTTCAGCTTGTGAACGACCGAAATCATCCGTTGATGTTGATTGGCCATCCCATGGGCCTTGTTGGTTCATTGCTGCTTGATAGTTCGTTGTACCATCGGCATTAACTACACCATTGTTGTAGTCAGGAGTTTGTGAGCTACTTCCTTGTGATGGTGCCGTTGATGAGCTTCCTTGACTTGGAGTTGTTGTGTTACCGCTTTGTGAAGGGGTTGTTGAAGAACTACCTTGACTTGGCGTTTGTGAACTACTTCCTTGTGAAGGAGCGGTTGAAGAACCGTTTTGACTTGGAGTCGTTGATGAACTTCCTTGTGCCGGTGTACTTTGTGAACTTGAACTAGTTTGTGAGCTTGAAGCTTGTGAACCGCTGGTTGCTGGCTTGTCAGCTGGCTTATTAGCGGTTGATGAAGCCGGTTTGCTTGATGAAGCTTGTGAGTTCGATGTAGCTGGTTGAGCTGATGAACTTGCAGCTGCTTGATCGTGCTTACCACCATTTACGCTTGAGCTTGTAGCTGAACTAGCGTGTGATCCATGGTTAGCTGCTTGGCTTGAACCATTAGCTGTTGCATGGGTATCATTCGTTTTGTTATCAGCTTTGTTACCGCTCTTGTTGTCAGCTTTAGCACTTGAACCGTCGTTCTTAGCAGCTTGATTGCCGGCTTTGTCACTGGCTTTATCAGCAGTTGCATGACCAGCTGGCGTTGCGATTGAACTAGCCGTTGCATTTGGCATGATGCCTTGATTTACCATTGCATTGGCTTCAACTTGTTCAGCCGTTCTTGATGGTAAGGCAATCGGTGATACAAGAACCGTACCCATTAAGGCTGTTGCTAACCCTTTTTTGAATTTTTTACTTTTTTGATTACGATATTTTTCCACTCTTGAATAATTCATTTGATTACTCCCTTTCCTTAGTCTTAAAAGCCTAAATAACTACCTTAAAAATTATTTATATATAAGACGTCTATATAAAACGTTCCTTTTTTGTAAAATAAATACTGGCTTATATGTACCTACTAAAAAGGCTAATAAACCAGTATTTTTTATTGTTTTTAATTGTAATATTTACAATTGCAATAATCGGACGTTTTTTGCAAATTTATTTAGGAAAAGAATTGATGATATTGTAAATATTGCCCAAGGAAATTCCAGCATTTTCAGCGATTTTTGTTTTTGAAACTCCACCATCATTTAACTTGATGACACGTCGTTTTGTTTTCCTATTAATCTTATGTTTATTTGTCTTTTTTTAGACATCACAGGTTCGTTCACTAATCATATCAGATTCTAATTCTGCAAATGCACTCATAATTGTAAAGAAGCATTTCTCATTTGGAATTGTAGTATCAATATTGTCATGAACGATTTTATAATGACTGCGAATCTTAAAAACAGCTTTTCTAAACTCTTATCTACCAGTTAATGTTCGAGCATAATACAATTATTTTAGACATCTGCTCTTTTCTTATTCCTAAATCGAACTCTTCTAATAAAAATTCCAATAAGCGTAATTCCTGCAATTATCAGCATTCCATAGTATAAATGGCTTACTTTATAACTAACATCGATTACATTCTTCCCTTTCTTTAAAGTAATTTTAACTGTTCCCCTTTGACTTATTTCATACGAATAAAGGTGTCCATTAACACTTACTAGCGTCCCACGATATGCAATGATTGGTAAATCAACGGTCACATTTTTGTCTGTGTTGATAAAATACTTTTCCATATTAGGATAAAATTTACGCTGATAACTTAGTAATTTTCCATTCGAAATTACCGTTCCCTCTAAAATTGATGTTACATTTTTAAAGGCCTTTTTAGGAAAATAATCTTCTTCTCCTGTATTCGTGGATCCAGTAAATAGATTGGAGTAGTTAGCCTTATCGATAATTGAGCTAGGGATTTGTTGAGTTGATTGTAATTTTAAAAGATATTCTTGTTTCTCGTTAGTTATCCGATCCAGCGCTGGCTGAACTGATCCAAAATATCCTATAGTTCCGATAAAAATCATTCCCAACATAACCAGTACCTTTTTATACTTGCTTCTGGTTAAATTATGAACTGATTGACTAATTATATATGAAGCCGTAATCGCTAAAAATAGACTTGCATATGATAATAATCTATATGGGAATTGAATAATTCCTAAAGTATTTAATGCAATAGTATTATGAGACAGCGCACTCCAGTCAACAACCGTAGTTGATACAATCGCCAAAATTACCCCTACAATATAACAACTTAATTCCTTGCTAGAATTTCTTGTAAATATAATTCCAATAAATAGTGTGACAATTAGGGTAATTCCTAAGGTCTGGCCACAGGCAATACCCCCCCCCACATGTATTTTGTAAAGATCCATTTACTAAATCATCAAAACTATGTAAAAAATAAAATTGTTTCCGCGGAGCTTCAATATTCTGTCCCAAATAATCTGTTAAAAACGGAACAAATTCCCATCCTGCTAACAAAACCGTAACAAAAACACTTTTAAGTAAGTTAATCAATCTTTTAGCAGGTAATTTTTGAGTTAAAACTTTACACAGAAATAGTACAATACATAAAAAGGTCGCAATATAAACACTTAGAATGTGACTGAAACATAACAACGTCATTCCCATACTAAGAATCAACCATTTATCTTTATTTCCCCATAAAACATGGTAAAGCCCTAAGAATACTAATGGAATAAAGGTATACGCAACGTATTCACCATACACCCCATTCCAAATTCCAAGATATAGGTGATATGGCACAAGAGCATAAATCAACGCAAAGATAAAGCTCCGAAAATAACTCTTAGAAAAATCCAGCATTGAATAAAATGCAATCACTAAGGTTAAGAATAAAAACATTCCTACCCAAATATAGATCGACGTAATTGGGTTAAAAATAAATCTTAATAAAGCTAGCGGATATAAAAATACCGTCGGGTAAAATAGAAAATTGGCCACTCCAGTATGGTTAAAAGTATGAGTTGCGATAAAAGTAAATAAACTTCCTTGTTTCAGGTTCTGATAGATTTCGTTTGCTCGGGTTAAATGAAAACTACTATCAGATACTACGTTAAACTTGTTTATTTCTATAAAAGAAGACATAAATATGCAACTCAAAGCAAAAAAGATAAGAATAATCAATCCGTTTTTTAAAACTGTCTTTTTATCTCTCAAAATTATTTTCTCCTAACAAATCATTTTTCTTTTTCGTTTTCTTCATGATCAACATTCCAAACATAACTAGCCAGGTTATTAAACTAATTAGATTTGCCGCCTTTTCAATTACCGATCGCTGATATTTAACGCGAATTGTATTACTTTCTCCGTTACTTTTAACAGCCATAATTCCCCTATTATTATCAGAATTTAATAAAATTCCATTTTGATATGCTTTAAGCCCTTTGTAATAGCATAATGGTAAAGTTACTGATCCCTTATGCGTAAATGCTGAGCTTCTAAAAGCAAGCTCATTTGGTGAGCTAATAACTTCATTGTTATTTAACTTGACAGGCTTTTGATTTACAAATGCTACGTGATTAGCAACATTTCCCAAGGAATTCTGTGCACTGCTAGGAGTATATTGTGATATTCCCCAACTTGGAGATATTTTACTAATGTCTGTAATTCGAGGAGCAATTTTTTCGTATGAATAAACGCCCATCCCCCAAGGAATTAAAATCACTGCTAGAGAAACCATGCCAATAATATATTGATTTTTCTTCGTCATTAAAATTGAAATTAGATTTCCACCAACAACTGCTAAAAAGAAACTTGCTACCATCAAAGTTCTCCATGGAAATTGGATATTTTTCAATGGCGTCTCCCATGCTAACTTCCAAAATTGTGGTATGTATTGTAGAAAATATATCAACGCTCCTAAGACCAATAGTGACTTATTAACATTGTCTAATTTTTTAAACATAATAATTCCAATAACAATAACTAAAAATTCAGTTAGCCCAATTGTATATCCACCAACTAGTCCTGTTATTGGTGATTTAGCCAATTCATTTCCACAACTGCTAAATATGGTATTATAAAATTCTCTTTTCACCGAATAAACCTCTGGGATATTGGGAGCACCAGGAGTTACAATTTTCTGATAGCTACTTTGAATCAAAAATGGAACGGTAAAAGTTAGTGTGGCTGCTATAAATGTCAAAATAGCTTTAATTAATGCGATAAATCTTTCTTTAATATTTTTTCTTATAAAGAATAACAGTCCGATAAAAATTATTGTTAGGAATATAACCACAATAAGTGTAGATAGAATATGCGACAACATTATCGCTGCAAGCCCAAAAGCAAGATACGGCCAGTCTTTATAACGGCCCTTCATGACTGCATACAAGCCATAAAAAGCTAATGGTAGAAAGGTCATTCCTAATGCTTCACCAAGAGCAAAACGTGTTGTCATATCAATAAATCGATAACAACTAAAGGTGTATATAATGCTAATCCAAATTGCGGTTGATTTTTGCCATAATTTCTTAGAAACAATATACGTAAATGTAAGCGTTAAAAATGTAAAAAAGATCATTCCAGCGTAAATTCCCTTTACTGTACTGTAAAGAATCATTGAGAAAATAGCAAAAGGAATGATTGTTAATTGCGGATAAAAAATTCCAATTGGATATCCGAATTTTCCAAAGGTATATGTATATATTTGAGGCAAACTTCCTCTTCTTAAACATTGACTTAGCTCTTGAATCCGATTAATATGAAAAGCTAAATCATCGCTCATTCGCAAATGACATATTGGTAACACAAAAAGGATACTAAAAAATATAAACATGAGATATACAGGTACATCGGTTTCTTTTAACTTTTTCAAAATATCTTCTCTCCTTTAACCTAATTCCTATCCCGACTCAACAAAATAAATCCGATACTTGATACCAGCATTAGCAAGCAGTACCAACTATACGGCACGATCTGCATTGGCGAAATCTTCGCCAACCCCGCAGCGACCAGTAACTGCCCGCCGTATGGAATCAATCCGTTAAAGGCGCATGAAAAGGTAACCAGGTCGCTTGCGATCCGTGGGGCTGAAATTCCAAATTGATCGCCAATATCTTTGGCAAGCGGCCCCGCCGTAATGATTGAAACGGTGTTATTCGTTGTAATAATGTCCAGTAAACTTACCAGCCCGGCAATTGCAAATTCGCCACCCTTTGCGGACTTAATTTTGCGGGTCAGTGCATTGATGATCCAGTCGATTCCGCCCAGATAATCCATTAAGGCGACTAAGCCGCCAACCAAAATCGCAATCAATGCCATGTCTTCCATGCTCATCATTCCGTTGTGAATAACCGTCATTGATTTTACAAGTGAAAAATCGCCATGGAAGACGCCAATTGCAACCCCAGTCAAAATGCCCAAGGTCAATACTAAAATAACGTGCATCCCCGTAAATGAAAAAATAATAACCAAGATATACGGCAAAAGGTTCAACAAGTCATACGGGTGATTTTCGCTCAAATGCACTCCTTGGCCCACTGGTTGCATTGCTAACAAAACCAAGTTAACAATGATTGCTGGCAAAAGCATCGCGATGTTCGTTTTAAACTTCTTCATCATACTGACATCCTGGGTCCGCGTTGCCGCAATTACCGAGGCCGAGATCATCGACAAATTATCGCCAAACATCGCACTTCCAACGACCGTTCCGCAAAATAATGCCATGTTGCCGTGAATTTTCAATGCTAAGGAAACTCCGATCGGCATTAATGCCGCCACGGTTCCCATTGATGTTCCCATTGCGAAACTGATAATACAACCGATCACAAATAATCCGGGTAATATTAACTTGACTGGTAAAATATCCAATCCCAGGTTGGTAACTGCATCAACCGCGTGCATCCCCTTCGACACGCCATAGAATCCACCAGCAAGCAAAAAGACGATCACCATTAAGATCAGCCCATCATCTCCACCGCCAACACAATACTTTGTCACTCGTTCCGCAAACGTTGTCCGGTTGACTTCGCCCTTTCGATGCATCATCAATGCCACAGCCGATGCGATCAGAATCCCGATCATTAATGGCATACTGTTAAAATTTTGAGTTGAAACGCCTGTAATAATGTACAGCACCAAGAAAGTAAGCAACGGAACAAGTCCCCAGAAACTTCCTTTGCCGTGTTTCTGTTCCATGATATTACCTCTTTGCTTTTTTAATCACTTTTCCTATTATCGCCCAAAATGTTCTAAAAAAACAAGACCTGTCAGCCAGCGCTCCAATGACGCCAACTACCAGGCCTTGTGAAAAGGAAGTATATTTAGGATATTATTTTAGGATTGTAATTTCATCTTCCACCATTTCAAGAGGGATAGAAATCAGTGGAATATATTTATGAATTACTATGTCTATAATACTAATGACGACCTATGAATTATCTGTGAACGTTCTGCTACGAAACCATAACTTTTTCTTGGAGTTCAATAAGCCCAACTTTCACAATTACCGGTTATCCGCACTTCCGGCTGAAACATCATATTGTAATTCATGAATTCCATCCTGCAAGAATGATGATGCATCCGGGTGTTCTTGCGGATCATACTGAACCCGCGAAGCTTCCAGTTGAATATCGACCTTGTTTAAAAGCGGATCATCGTTAACCCGCTGAGCCAACTCCTGCTTGACTTCATCCCGGAAACGCCGTTTGTTACTGTCAACTGCTTCAGAAGACAACACTGCCCATGTCGGCGGTTGATTTCCGATACTGTAAACAAACTCGTGTCCTGTTGTAACATCGTTGATCACTTCCGTTACGACCTGAATCAGGTGATGCTGTTCTTTGCGTGATAAAATTCCACTAATCGAATTCCAATATTTAATTCGATATGAGAATAAATACAACGGAAAATGATAGTCTTTTGACAAATTTGTAAAAACATGGAAATGTTCCCGGAAAATTTCCACCGTCCGCAAGTTAGTTTCTGAATCCAACGTACTTGCCTGATTCAATCGGTTTTGCAAGCGAAGATTTTCACCTTGCAGTTTTCGCAATTGAACCGTCAAGATGTAAAACGTAATGCAGATCAATGGCGGCCAAATGGTCCAAAAAAATGCCGTTCCAAAGAAATGGTGTCCAGTTACAAATTCCCGCGCACTTTCAAGAATCAGCACCAGTAAGAAAATCAAGCTCGTTGACAGTGCCGGAACAAGCCCGATAAAATACGTAATCACAACTAGAAAAAGGGTGATTATCGTACATAACAGATTTCCGAACAGGTCATTGCGAACAAACATATCAAAACACAACATGATCACAAATTCCGTGACCATTGCCAGCATTGCCAAGTCGGTTGCCATGCTGGCACTATGCTTTTCTGGAAGTTCAATATCCATTTTCTTCTGTTTCTTATTCATGATTTGCTTGCTCCTCTCTTCTAAAATTCTTCCGGATAAAGAGGTAAACGATGACCGCAATCAAAATCAAGGTTAGACTTCCAATGATCATATAGGTCATAAACGCCGGGTTAGATTTGATCCGTTTATAAATTGATGGTCCATGTTGGTTATTGATTTTTTTCTTGAAGCGGTACATGAATTGCTGACCATTTTGATCGATCACCGCGGCATCGCCCTTCAAGGCCCCCGCATGCGCCTGGGTATCAATTTGGGTCGAAGCCAACTCAACATCTTTCGGCGTTGCTCCTGAAACGACTAACGCTGCTTTATCCTTATTTTCAGGATTAAACAGCAATTGAACGACCCCAATTTGCTTCCCGTAATCCGATTCAATGCTCATTTTTTCATTTGAAACAAACCGGTTAAAGTGTTTATTAAACTTGAAGAATAACTTTGAGTTCCATTTTCGAATCAGCGATGTATCCTTCGGGGTTCCCAAAACAATTACGTTATGATTTGCCAGTTCGCTATCGGCCATTTCACCTGAATGGAATGTAATATTCCCAACATTTGTTTCTGCATAACATCCAATCAAATTAAAAATGTTTGACAGTGCTTGATAGTAATCCTGGTTCATTTTGTGCGGTAATTGAACAGCGATGTTATTGAACGTCGAATCCTTAATGAAACATGACGGGTAATTATTAAACAGCAAATCCGTCTTATCAGTCGAGTTAATGTAGGCATTTGAATCATTCTCGATGTATGCCCACGGCGTTTGGCCATTAACGTGGTTATCTTTCATATTCAAATCAAATGCGACCCGAACCGTGCATGCGCTGCTCAAGTTCGTATTATTCGGAATATTGACTTTAAGGTGGTCCCCATTGGCCTTCGCTGCTGTCAGCCGTTTGCTTCCGATTGGTTTGTCGTTCACATACACCGTTACCAATGACGTTTTAAAATCAATGTTATCGGCATACTTAAAGTTCAAATTGATGTAACTGCCCTTCGAATTATTTTGATGGTGCGGCAAATTAATGAAAAAGACCTGTTCCTGATGACCGCTTCCCGTTAATTTCGTTCCATCCGTTGCAAGCGGATAATCACCGTTATTCTGCATTTGCGAACTGAACACTTCCGTATCGCTATCAATTGTCTTCGAATCGGCGGTTGTCTGCTTCATCAACTCTTCGTTTGAAATATATTTCCCGGCTTGGATCAAATTTGAAGCACTTTTAGCCGTCACAACTAACACCTTTTTATCCTTGCCGTTGACAAATTTCAAAACGACTTTTCCACCTTGTAAATCATTTGAATCAACTGCCTTGCGGTATTCCTGCGGCAATTGGTCGTATTTAGCAATCACGATTTGATACGGTTGATTATTCATTGATGAATCGACCAAACTGCTGATATTGACCTTCGCGTCATTCGTTGTTAAAACCCGGCTGATTCCCGTTAAGGCATAGGTTGCAGCTGCAAGTTCATCATTTGATGCTTTAGCCGGAACCAAAATCACACTTTGATGATTTGAAACCGTATCGTTACCGATAAAATGGTTATAAAACGCACTAATTTGATTATCTGGCTGCTTGACGTCATACGAAAAATTAACGTTGCTGCCGTTATAGATCGTTAACCAGTTAGCCGGCGTTGATTCCGGATCACCGCTTTGGTTTTGATCAATGATTTGCCCCTGAATCGTTAACACATTTGAACTTTGAAGTAAATTTAACGGCAAGTCAATGCTGATCGTTTGCTGACCATCATTATTGCTTGGCTTAAATGAATAAAACTTAACCCCATTAAGCGATACCGTAATGTTCGATGTTTGATCATCACGTAATTGCGTTGTTGCATACGTTAAGTTAAACGTTGCTTTCTTTACATCCCAATAATCAATTTTATTAAAGTAGGTCGTTGACCGGACACTCTTCCCGCTTAACGTTGTATTGGTATTCTGAAACTGTTGGGTATATGTTTGACTTCCCTGACCATTTCCCTGATTGGAAGAATGCTGATCGCTTGCCTGTGAACTTGAATTTGACGAAGCGGTGTTTGCGCTTTGAGCCGGCTGATTATTGATTTTATTTTGAGGCTGGGCATCTTTGACCTGCGCCGGATTAACTAACCCTTGCTGATTTGATGCCGGTGCAGCCGCCGCGATTGCCGGAGTCATTAAGATTAAACCTGATGCAACGACTGCTGCGCGAATTATTTTTTTCATTATGATTGGCCTCCTTACTTATATCGTTTGGTTTTATACCATTTCGTTGCCGATTCGAGGTGAAAGACATTTTCCTTGATGTATAAGTACATTCCCTGCAATGCAACGATCAGCCACATCTGCGTATAAATCACATACATCAGTAAAATCACCAAAATGTTTGACCATTTCATTTCGCCCTTCTCCGTCGTGATCGAAACAAAAACACTGACGACGTATAGAATAATTGCCAGCAACCACAGCGTATTGCTGAAACCTGGAACCGTCACCTTCGCGTATCCTGAAACCGACATGATAAACGTCACGTCGGACATGATCAACGCCGTTAACAGCAAAAAGTACGTTGATAAGAAGTACAAAATATCGAAGCGAATTCGTTTAGCTTTTGGATCAAATAACAATTTGACATTTTTAACGATCACGTAAATATTTCCTTTAACCCAGCGTGTCCGTTGATGGAACCATACGTCAACGGTCTGCGGTTCCTGTTCCCAGGTAACCGCTGCTGGTTGAAACTTGATCCGGTAGCCCATTTTATAGATTCGGAAACTGATTTCGGTATCTTCTGCTAGAGCCTTTTCATCCCAGCCGCCAATTTCTTCAATGATTTTCCGCCGAATTACAAAATTCGTTCCCGGAATCGTACATAATTTGAACATCTGACTGCGACCAGCCTGGGCCATCCATTGGAATGACAAGGTTTCAACGTTGATAAATCGGGTAAGCAGATTAACGTCCTTATTCCGCGTCCGGAATTTGCCAATTACCGCCCCGTATTCATCGTTTTGTTCCAATTCCGCAACTAAGTACCGCAACGCATTCGGTTCGGGAGTATTATCCGCATCGTAAATTGCAATGACGTCCCCAATTGCCGACTTGAACCCAATGTTTAGGGCGTTTGATTTTCCTTTCCCTCCAGTAACGCTGTCCGTGTTGATCACCTTAAAACTGCGAGTCGGATTTTCTTTCTGCAGATTGGCGAGCAGTTCCGCACTGTTATCATCGCTATTATCATTGATCACGATAATTTCATACCGGTCATGCGGGTAATTAAAATTCAACAACGCCTGAACGGTCTTAACGATTACGATTCCTTCATTGTGAGCCGGAACCATGATCGTCACAAACGGTGCGTGCTGATCATCAAGTTGCGGCAACGGTGTTTTGGCCCATTTTAAATAATAAATGTAACCAAATGTTACTAAGGCAATTGACACTAACAACAACGTCCAAATGATGGTCGTCGAAAAAATTACCATTCCGTTCCAAACATTTGTCATTTCTTCTTCGCTCCTTTCGTTCGTTTCAAATTTCGATTCTTAAACATTCGCAGGTATAATTTCCGGCCAATTGCAAGCATCCCAAACAAAACGATCAAGGTGACCACGATGATCACGATCAAAACGTTATTGATCTTGTCAACGATTCCCTTCGTCGTTAAGTGACCCGTTTGATCTCGGTTCTGCCGAATTCCGGCAGTCTGTTGTTTGATTTGATGAAAATCAATTTCGGAAACCGGCGCCCCGTTTAATGAAATCACGCCGTCGTTTCCCCGCAAATTTTGCGTTTGCGTTGAAATTCCGGTATTAAACTGATATAAATACTGACTCATCGGCGCAAACGGCAATGCCTTGATTTCGCAGTTGATCTTTTCAGCCTTAGCCTTTGAATCCGGAAAATGATAATCGACCGTGACTGGCATTGGAAATGTAAAATCGGTATACCGGCCGTTAATATTCCATTTGATGTTTTTAAGCGCACTGTGGGGAATCGCAAAGAACATCGTTTGATAAGCCTTGGCCGTTGACGTTTGAGTATGATAATCCTGATTGTTTACCTGGTTATACAGAAGCGTCGCATCCCCAAAGTTCAACGCATTTAATTGATAATACTTATCAAAGTTCCAGTACGTCGGGGCACTGATTCCTAATGGAAAAATCTGATTCTCAATCAACGTACTGATTTCCTGAGTCAGCATGTTCATCAAGGTATCATCGTTACTGCTATCGACCCCATTTAGTGCCGGAACGTTCAAGTAAACGACTGCCCGATTATTCCGGGTCATTTCCCGCAGAAACTTCAAATAGTTCTTAAATGTTTTCGTATCCGTATTCTGAGTCGTTGAAGTTGTCGTGATGATCATATTTCCTTCAAACGAATCTAAATTTTTAATAAATTCTTTCGTGGCCGTAAACGAACTTAACGGCGTAAAATCCCGCACATCAACATACGGCACGTAATTCCCGTGAACTCCGAGCCACTGGGCAATCAATTGAATCGATGACAGCAACGTTGCTCCTTGACTGCTGAAAAACGGCAAGTATGCATTTTGTCCATTAATGATTCCAAATGGATAGGTTTGGTTTGTCCCATTCGCTGCAACCAACTGGGATAATGCCTGCTCATTTCCAGTTACCTGATCCAATAATTGAATTTGGCGTTGAAAATCAACTTGCTGTTCATAGCGGTTATTCTGCCCTTTTAAAATAAATGACTGTTGGTTGATTTCTTGCCAATTTCCCGGGAAATTTTGTTTCTCATCAGCCGTCATTAGCGGACCAATGTGCAGTTTCTTCCCGTTAAATTGCTGGCGGTCACGGTCAAACGCCGGATTATCAAACTTCATTCCCGGCCAGTTGATCATCGTGATCACGGCTTGATAATGTCCCTTTGAAATTATTCCAGCATGGTAATCACTCATTGACATCATCGTGACCTGCTGCCCCATGCTCATCAACATCCGACTTAACGTTTGAACATCTTCTTGCCGGTGATTGCGTTCATTTAAACTGTCGTAAACCACCAGGACCTTGGATGGATTTTGAATCGTCGTTGCTGCCTGGACTGATGGTGAATGCCAATTGAATGAAATCAACCCAACGAGGATTACAAATAAGGTTAAAAGTTTATTCTTCATTTGCGTCACCATCCTCTCCCGCACGCGTCAGCAAAACTGTATCGCGAGTGATCCAAATATCGTGCTGCAAGGAATCTGAAATAATGATCAGTACCAGTAAATCAAGCAAAGTTGAAGACATGGTCAACTGCCGAATAATATTTGTCTGTCCTGAAATAATGATTGGTGAAATGAATGCGAGAAACATCATCAGCAACAAGCCGCAATTCATCCACAGCCTTGCTGCATAAAGTTTCGAGCCCATTTCCAAACCGCGGACACACGAAACGATGTAAACCAAAATTACTAAAATTGCAAAAATAAAATAGAAACCGAATTTTTTAGGGAGAATAAAGCCCTTCGCGATCGTTGCCCATTGGAAAAAGGTTTTATCTTCATCTCCCTGCTTGACCGCGCCTTTTTCATAAACCCCGACTTTCGTTCGCGCAACGTTTTTATTTTTCAATCCAGTCTGCAAAAGTTTCGATAACATACTTGGATGCGTTCCGTAATACCACACCAATTTGGCATAATTAATTTCATCAATAAATCCCTTTTGAATGGTTGCCGAATCTGACCGCGCAATCGCATACGGCGCATCATACGACGTTCCCCGTAAAATCTCGTTTTGCGGACGAATATTGATTTCAGCAAGACTTTTCCCGGGGTTCTTCGTTGACGGCATCGCTCCGAGCGTCATACTTTGATAAACGTTTTGATTATGGTTGGGATTGGAATATAAACTCCCAATAAAAATGCTCATCGGGATCAAGGCAATCACCAAGATAATTGCTGATAATTTCCACTGACGCCCGCGGATAAAAATAATTCCACCAATTAACGAAATACATAACGCCGAAACTAAAAAGGCGACTTGCCACGAAACAAATAGAAACAGAAACGCAATTAAGACCTGGCCGCTATAATACTTTAAAATTTTACGGGTCGTAGTTTGTTGAAATGCTAATAAGCCACATCCGACAAACGCGATCATCATAACGAAATCAAGCGGTTCGATATAAAACGAATTGAAATAAACCGTATAAGTCGTATCGCCAAGGAAAAATACGCCCAACAAAACGATCAAGTATGCTTTTTTACCAGTTAACCGATATGTTAATCCCTTAAACAGCAACCGACTGGCAAGCAGAAAAAGCACCGTGTAGATTGCGCCTAAAAACCGGACATCAAAAATCTTTGTACTGTAAAAAATTTTATTCAGCAAAATTGCTGCTTGAATAAGAACGTTTTGTAATGAAAGATATAAATGTGCATCCGGGTTATAGTATTGTAAAATCGGAAACTGCGGCACAAAGTACTTGTAGTAATTCGAATCACCCGTAAATTTCCGCAGCCCGTTTGCATGCAGAATCAGGTTATAAGTCCCATCATCAACCGGTCCGCTCACCGGAGGAATAAATAATAAAAAAATCGTAATCAATGCCAGTAACAAAATTCCCAACCGCACCGGGGGAAGCCACCGTTCGACCGGCTCAGCCCACGCATGCAACTTTTGTCTGATTTTGGTTAACATCTTCCCACACTTTCTGAAATAAGGTTCTAATAATCATATGCAAGCAACGCCATCAAATTGTTGTACGAATAAACTTGCAGCGTATTTGGATCACCGATTCCGCCGTAAATTGGGCTTGAAGGGTCCGTTATCTGGAAGTTTTGGACGATTTGAATTGCTTGCTGGTAAAGTTTCTGGTCGCCAATCTCTTTTCCAATCATTGCTGCAATTGCATAACTTGCCGCTGATTGACTTTTATCGGCCGGCGTGCCATCAAGGTTATACGAGTTGTACAGAGTTCCTGTTGTGACGGCATTCTTCACAAATTGAATACTTTGTGATTTTTCCTGACCAATTTCTGATAAGTACAAAATTGACAACAACGATTCAATAATGTTGATTTGCTTACTATCTTCGTATTTGCCGGTGTCATAGTTATACCGAGTGTGATAAAGCGGGAACGAATTTGAAATATACCCGTTTTTTAAAATGTGGTACTCAAACTCAAGGTCTTTCGGTGATAATCCCGCGACCTTGTATATGTATCCCATATCCTTAATATCCAAGTAATACAGTGAAATTTGGTGAGCTGGCTTTTTAGTCTTAACGTCATAAAAGTCGACCAGCATCCCATTTTGAATTGATTGTTTCTTGAACGTTGAAACCAAACTCTTAATTTCTTTTTGATATTTTGGATCTTTGAAGCGTTGTTCAGCTTCGATCAACGCACTGATAATCCGTATATCATCAATTGAGGCGTTCACGTCCGAGCGCTTGCCATCTGCATTGATGCGGTACGTAAACTGGCCATCAGCAAAAAACTTCTTCTTTGTTTCCTTATAAAACGCGTCAAATTGTTTCTGCGTTCCCGTTAACGCTAAATTTCGCAACCATAATCCGGCTGATTCGCTTAATTGATCATGCCCGGTTGCAAGTTCAGTTTTATTCTGATCCTTATGCGCCTTGTAGTTAGTTACAAAGCCGCCGTTAACCAGCATATTTTCTTTTAAAAATGATTCGAGTTTATTTCGTGAATTTTTTTCAGAATCTGATAGTGATTCCGGTGATAATTTGAAAGTTGCCGCATCCGTTGTGTAAACCTTCCGAATCGGAGCACTAATTTTTGTAACATTGTGTTTAACATGAATTGTTTCTTGATTCCGACCTTTAAAAATGTATACGCCAAATAGCCCGATGACGATTACGATCCCGGTAATCAAGAAAAATTTGATTGGTTTTTTCATTGTTATTCTCACTCACTAATTATAGATTCCCTACTGTACGAATTTTCACTTAACCCTATCTTTACGATACCAAAATATCTATTATTAATCTAGATTGAAACCATAATTTTTATCTAAATCTAATTCCAAACGGTTTATATTAAATTTCGATCGCTTCCTAGTTAAAATTTAATGAATAAGTACTAAAAAAGCCGAGGCAAATTACCTCGGCTTCTTTAAAAGATTTATTACATAATTAGCTTCTTAACCCCGTTAATTCCGCACTCTTCCGCGGATTATCCAATGAGCTCATCATTTCATCCTTCAATGCAGCGTAAATTGGACGGCCGCCAAGCCAATCATTAATAACGTATGCGATCAACGTTACGACCAGCAACGGCATCATGTGTTTAATGCTGCCGACCATTTCTGAAATCAAGACAACGGCCGTAAACGGTGCTTTTTCAATCGCCCCAAAGTAAGCAGCCATCGCATAAATTACGATGTTCAAGAAGTAACCCTTTGCCAATAATCCGGCATGGATCATGATACTTGCATAAAGGGCGCCGCTCGTTGCTCCCAAAACTAAAATCGGCATGAAAATTCCACCCGGCGTTGATGCCCCGTATGAAATCATCGAAAAGACAAACCGAATAAGCAATAACAAAGCGACAAAACCAATTGCTGGTAAGTGGTCACTTAAATAATTAATAAAATGCGGACTCGTTAAGTCTAAGATGAAGTCGTGACTTCCACCTAAGATCTTAACGTAATACAGCCCAATCGGAATTACCAACAGCAACGGAACAATACTGTGCCATGCTTTTGGAATAATGGTCAATTTGCCGTACCACTTTGGCAGGCTTAAGATTACCCGTTGGTACAGGTTTCCAAATAGCCCCAAAATAATTCCTAAAATAATCAATTGCCAGTAATCCTTAACCGGAACACTGTAATCATATATAAAGTGTAAACTTGGTGTTAACCCGAAGAATAAGAGGGTCACTAAGTCTGAAGCAACTGCAGCCGCCAACGCAGCCAGCCAAACCGTTGCTGAGGCAAACCCTAAGGTGATTTCTTCAACCAAGAAAAGAGCTCCCGCTAATGGGGCACTGAAAGCAGCTGATAATCCGGCTGCAATTCCGCATGCCAACATGATATTCCGGTCTTGTTTATCACCATGGAATACTTCTTCTGAAAACCCTTGACCAATGCAGGCTCCCATTTGAATACATGGGCCTTCCCGCCCAAGAAACAGTCCTGGACAAATTGCCAGTAATCCGCCAACAAACTTCCGCCACAGTGCGGCCCACCAATGCATTTCAAGTTGGCCATCCATTACCGCTTCAATTTGCGGAACACCTGATCCTTTAACGTAAAACAACTGCGGCCGGATAATAAATCCAAGCACGATACATAAAATAATCGTCGCAATTACGTATAGGATAATTGTTTTTGGATGGGCTACCATATAGGGATAAATGAAATATAATCCCTTCATCGTCTTATCAATAATCAACCGGAAAATACTTACAACCACTCCGGTTACCAAGCCGACCAAAATTCCTTTAAAAACGTATAACAGGTTGCGGCTTATAAACGGCTTATGCAAAATTTCCGTTACACTTAATTTGCCCATAACTAATCCATTCCTTTTCCTATAGCATCCATTTCCTATTCTAAAAGATATGACAAAATATTTGAAATATTTATTGATGATTCTGGATAACGATTTTTAATCGGTCTTAATTGGTCAATAAAAAATAAGAATGCGGTTCTAATCCGCATCCTTATTGATATTTGATCTCTTTTTTCAGATAAATTATTGTTGATTTTTAATTATGATTTTCGAATTTAAATTTGCTCCATGGTTTGATGTAATCGAGCATAAAAATTTCATTTTCGGGAATTCGGCCAACCAGATTTTTCCGCGAATCCTGATGCGGTTCCAAAACGATCTGTAATTCATTTTTATATCGGCCAAACTCATCATTGACGATAACAATATCCCCGCGTTTGAATTCGTGTTCATTATCATGCGGCGGATTCGGCTGATCAGCGTATTTGACCCGAACCTGCGTTGACCGTATCGTCATTGCGGTAATGTCGCCCCGGCGGAAATGAAGGTTATCTTCCAAAATCGTCTTTTCAATTGGATTGACTTCCGGAACATAATCAACATCTAAAGTGATGCAGTAACGGTCAAGCGCTGCTAAACTTTCCAGTTCTTCATCCGAAGCATAGCAGTTTCCAATAATGACCGTATCGATCAGTCCCGTTGCAAATAAGTGCTTAGCCTGAACGGCGATTGGCAAATGCCGGTGCATTTCAAGGGTCGGCAACCCATCGTTTACGTTCCACAGACCGCCTTGAGTCAAAGCATCTTGACTTGTAACAAATGCCGATGTCTTGATTCCGTGTTTTTTAAACCGTTGACTGCACTTGACAAAGAAATCATACGGCAATCCGCTGCCTTCTTGCGGATAAAAGTTATGGCAACCGTAAATGTACGGAACGTTTGCTTCATACGATAAAATGTTATCTAAATAAGCAACGTTATTACTCATGTTCAATTCAATGTTTAACCCATACGGATTATATGAAATCAATGATTCCTTCAAGCCGTCGAAGCCTTCATCAAGCCGGATTCCGCTGGCCCCAAGATCGGCAAAGAATTTTAAATCATCGTATGAAATTCCAAGTTGCTTAAAAATTCCCGGATTAATGTCTAAAATGACTTCAAAACCGTGATCACGTGCAAAGCTAATAATGTTTTTAAATTTAGCCGCCGTTGCTTCTTTGCCGTCTTGAACTTCAAGCATACTCATAAATAACCGCGTGAATCCTAAATCGGCTGCTTTTTTGATATATGCTTTATCCTTTTCCGGATCACTATGATCGGGATAAACTGAAATTCCCAGTTCGCGTTTCATGTGAAAACTCATCCTTTCTTAATGAAAAAGGTGCAGTTAAGCTTTCCCCTGCACCTTTTTGTGATTTATTTTTCTAATTTTGCAATTCGTTCATACATATCAACCATTTCACCGGCAAGATCCCGGAACGTAATGGCGTTCATCAAATGATCTTGGGCATGAACCGTTAACAACGTTACCGGTTGATGATCGCCTTGAGCTTCTTTAGTTAACATTTCCGTTTGCGAATTGTGAGCTTCGTTCAAAGCCTGGTCCGCTGCATCTAATTTTTTATGAGCTTCTTCAAAATCACCTTTTTTGGCAGCCCGAATTGCTTCAAAGGCAAATCCTTTAGCGTTCCCGCCGTTCATGATCAAGCCCATCGTTGCTTCTAAATTTGGTTGTTCTTCAGCCATTAATTATCCTCTCCTAGTATCAGATTAGCCTTCGATCAAACTGATTGCTTGATTCAAGACCTTTTCACCGTCCATCATGCCGTATGCTTGCATGTCGATCACAGCCAATGGAATGTCATTGCCTAAACTGTTCTTGCGGCCTTCAAGCATTCCCTTGAAGTCATCTTGCATGTAACTAACTTGCGGTCCGAGCAAAACGCAGTCAATTGTCTTTGAATCCAATTGAGCACGCGCATCACTTGCAGCCGTTGCAAAAATGTCGGCATCAATGCCCTTTTCCTTTGCTGCTGCCTGCATTTTTGTTACTAACAAACTTGTACTCATTCCTGCTGAGCAGTTTAACATAATTGTGTATTTAGCCATTTTATTCACCTCATAAATCTTAATATTCTAGCTTTGATAGCGCTTTCTTAACACCTAAATTATAGCACCTTCACCATAACTTGAAAAGCATTATCAAAATATTTAAATGTGATTTAAACTTGCGTTTTCGCCTTCTTGGCATTTGCCATTTGAGCCTGAACTTTGCGCTTATCAGCCTTCTTGAAGAAGTATACGTATACCAATGAATCAACTGCAATCAAGACAACCTGCAATACAGCCCCTGAAATATGGCCGGTTGCCAAGTAACCTGAAATAATTGCTGGAGTTGTCCATGGAACCATGATTCCAATCGTTTTAGCAACGATTCCGCTAGCCATTGTAAAGTAGGTGATCAAAACATTCAATAATGGAGCCACGATAAATGGAACCGCGATGAACGGGTTCATAACTACCGGGAACCCAAAGATTAATGGTTCATTGATGTTGAAGAATGCCGGAGCAATTTCCAACTTAGCCAATGTCTTGTATTCGTCACTCTTGGCAAACATGATCATCATAATTGCAAGTCCTAATGTGGCACCTGAACCACCAATGTGAACAAAGTTATCAAAGAATTGTTGGGTAACAATGTTTGGTAATGCTTTGTGAGCGGCAAAGGCAACTGCATTTTGTTGCATGGCTGCTAGCCAGATTGCCGTCATCACACCTGAAACAACGTTGGCCCCGTGAATCCCGAAGATCCATAAGAATGAAACTAAGAATTCACAAATCAATGCGCCTGGTAAACTTGTTCCAACAACTGATAATGGCTTGAAAATGAATTGCATCAGGTTTGGAATGGTCTCAATCGGTGTGAATGAAACTCCCATCCGAATCACCCAAACAAGCAATAAGCAGAAGAAACCTGGGAACAAGGCTGTAAATGAATCACTTACAGCTGGTGGTACGCTGGCTGGCATCTTGATCGTGATCTTCTTATGAACCATCCAAACGTAAAGGTCAGTTAAGAACAGCCCGATAATAATGGCGATAAATAATCCGGTTGATCCTAATTGATCCAACGGAATCCAAAATGTGCCATCCTTGTGCATTGAAAATGGAATCGTCAGGAAGAACCCGCACATCGCAACCAGTGCGGCTGGAAGCGGTGCAACGTCGCCGTAACTCTTAGTCAGGTTATATGAAATCCCGATTACCGCAATTAATCCCATCAAATCAAATGAAGCATATGTGATCTGTTGGATAACGACATTCCAGTGCGGTCCGAATGTGTGCGCCATAAATTTCAAGTATCCTTGGATTGGAAATTGTCCAATGATCATGAACACCGATCCAATTACGATCAACGGAACGGCTTGAGCGATTCCATCCCGCAACGCGATCATATGGCGTGAATTGGAAATCTTACCAATCACTTTCATTACTTTATCTTTCATATTTCTCGTTGAAGACATTTGCTTCATCCCCTTAAAATATACTCACGTAAACGTCAATTTAAATAATATTAAAACTATTACTAAATGATTGCATTTTTATGACAGCGCTTACATTTTTAATTTAACATAAAAATCAAGGAATTCAACCCTTGACTTTTATAAATTAAGCGTTACTTGTTTTCCATTGCCAATCCTTCTTGAATCTTCTTTTTATCAGCTTTCTTGAAGAAGCCAACGTAGATCAAAGCATCGACTGCCAAGCAGACAATTTGGGTGATTGCTCCTGAAATATGACCGGTTGCTAAGTAACCTGAGATCACAACTGGGGTCGTCCATGCGTCTTGGCACATAATCAGCGTTCTATCCAAAATGCTAGACGAAGAATATACTTTGAGAAACAACTTCGCCGTTAAGATTCTTGAAAAATTATCTGATTCAAGCAAGTTTAATTAAGAAAATCAGAACGCAAACTAGACGAAGTTAATGAAATGATCAATAAAATGAAGAACGGCGAAATCAAGGGCCGGAAAGTCATCAAATTCTAATAAAACTTGATTGAATAACAAAAAGCCATTTCAGCGAATTAACGTTGAAATGTTTTTTGTTTATCTTAAAACTTAATCTCTTGTCCGTTAACTTTTACAGAATACGTCAAATCTTTCAAGTTAGCTTCCATAACAGCTTTTCGGCTGCCATCCGCACTCAAACGCGAGAGGATGATCGAGTGTTCGTCTGGCGTTTCAACGTCGATCGAACCGTCTAAATCAAATGCAGCTTCGTTATTCCGGAATGATAACAGTTTTAATAATGAAGCAACAACTGGCCGCTTAACTTCTTCGACAACCTCTTCTTTTGTATAGTAATGCCGATTAATATTCCGTCCTTCTTTTGTTTTCTCAAGCAACTTAATATCGTTCTTTCCGGCAAGTAAGCCAACATAATATACTTGCGGGATTCCTGGTGCAAAAACTTGAATCAACCGTGACATGAAGTATCGCCGATCGTCATCTCCAAGAGCTGAGTAAAAGGTTGTGTTAATTTGGTAAATATCAAGATTATGATATTCTGCACTTGAATACTTTTTCTTTACGTTTGCTCCAATCTTATATAATTCACTAGTTGTAAAATCAATTTGATCTTGCGTTAAAATATCCCGTGCATCGACCACCCCAATTCCATCATGGGTATCAAGGGTTGTAAATTGCTTCATTGGACTCATTGTTAACCATTTAGCAAGCTGATCGGTCTTCCCGCTATAAATTGAATAGAGGGTAACCATTGGTAAGGCAAAGTCATAAACAAAGTATCCATGATCTGAAATCTTAAATGGCATACTGTAATGTTCATGAATTTCAGGTAAGATTTCAGCTTTCTTAGCCTTAACAACCTCATCAACTTCGTTTAACAAGTTCCAAATTTCAGGTTCAACAAAGAAGTCATTCGTTCCAAGTTTCTTAACCGCATATGCAAACGCATCGAGCCGAATAATGTCAGCACCGTGATCAATTAAGCTTTCAAGGGTTGATTTAATGAAATCCTTTGTTACTTGTGTCCGAACATCCATATCAATTTGCTCTTCGCCGAAGGTATTCCAGAGTTTTTCCGTTGTTCCATCATCAAAATGAATTTCTTGGTATGGCGCCCGATCTTTTCGTTTATAAATCAAATCAATATCTTCTTGAGTTGGGTGTCCTTCTGGCCAGAACTTATCCCAACTTAAGAACAAATCTGCCCATTTGCTGACATCTTTATTCTTCTTGAAATCTTTATAATATTCTGATTGACGCGAAATATGATTGATCATAAAGTCAAACATTAAATAATACTTTTCGCCTAACTTTTCAACGTCTTCCCATGTTCCGAATTGTGGACCAACATCTTTGTAATCAACCGGTGCAAAGCCCCGGTCACCCGTTGAAGGGAAAAATGGCAATAAGTGAACCCCACCAATTGCATCCCCAAAGTCTTGTTCCAAGACTTCGGTTAATTCTTTGATGTTTTTTCCTAAACTATCCGGATAGGTAATCAACATTGCTTTATTCTGAACCGTCATCTTCATTCCCCGCTTTTTTAGTCAATTGCCTTAAACCGATAACTGCTGCTTGCATAATCGTGATGGTAAAATGGATTGAAAAATCCAACGTTCATCAATTCATCGCCACCAAAGATTTCTTTCGTTTCAACGTTTTGGTAATGCTTTTGCGGATCAAGTCCAACTAACTTGGTAATCGTTGACAATGCTTGAGCATCTGCCATTGTTTGGAATTGTTTTACTAAAACATCTTTCTTGTCTGGTGAAACAAACATCCATGCACATTCATTTGATGTATATGGACTCTTCAAACGGTAGAAATCCCCAAATTGAACAAGATGACGAACTTCTTTATATTCAGCAACTTGTTTCGTTACCATTGCCTTTTCGTCATCACTCATTTGAGTCAAGTCTAATTCATATCCAAAGACACCACTCATTGCACAATTTCCACGGGTTTCAAATGATGTTTGCCGCCCGGTTTGTTGGTTTGGTGAAACTGAAACGTGAGCCGTCATTGTTGATGTTGGGTAGACGTATGACGTTGCATATTGGATCCGTTGACGGGCAACTGCATCCGTATTGTCACTTGCCCACGACTGTGGCATGTAATATGCCCAGCCGGTATCAAAGCGGCCGCCGCCACCTGAACAACCTTCAAAGAGGATTTCAGGGAAGTCACTTGTGATTTGATCAACCATCTCATATGCACCTAAAATATACCGGTGATATACTTCACCTTCTTGATCTGCAGGAAGTTTAAGCGAATAAACATCTGATAAATGCCGGTTCATATCCCACTTGACATAATCAACATCATTTTCTCGTAAAATCTTTTCAACCTGACCGATGATATTATCGCGGACATCTTTCCGGGTCAAATCAAGTAAGTATTGATTCCGGGATGGTGATGGTTTCCGTCCAGGAACAGCTATCATATAATCTGGATGTTCACGGTACAAATCTGAATCAATTGAAATCATTTCAGGTTCAAACCACAAGCCAAATTTAAGGCCTTTATTATGAACGTAATCTGCAAAGTGCTTCAAGCCCTTTGGAAACTTCTTCTGATCAACGTACCAGTCACCCAATGATGAGTTATCATCGTCACGGTGACCAAACCAGCCATCATCAAGAACAAACATTTCAATGCCAAGTCTTTGGGCTTCGTCAACAATGGGCGTTAATTTTTCTTCGGTAAAGTCCATAAAGGTTGCTTCCCAGTTATTAACTACGATTGGTCGTTCTTGATCACGATACTTTCCGCGAACAACCCGTTCTTGAATCAAGTGATGGAATGTTTGGCTCATTCCGTTAAATCCTTCGTCAGAGTATACAATTAAGCTTTCAGGTGTTTGAAACTCTTCGTTTGAAGCTAATTTCCATGCAAAGTTGTAATCGTTGATTCCGCATGTTACCCGGGTTTGTTGAATTTGATCGCGTTCAACTTCAATTACGAAGTTGCCAGAATAAACTAGGTCAAATCCATAAACTTCGCCATTCATTTCATCCGTATTCGGTGAACATAGTGCAACAAAGTTATTCATTTGGTGACTTGTTGTTCCCCGCCGGCTTTCATATTTTCGAACGCCCCGATTTAAGTGAGCCCGTTCCATGTCGCGTTCATTGGCGTGAGCTCCTGGGAAGCTAACAACATCTAACGGCTGATTTGGCAAATCAATTTGCATTGATGCCACCTTATCAAGATAAACAGCTGCATCGCCATTGTTCTTTACCTGTGCTGATCGGGCAATTACCGCGCGATCACGGTAAATTGTATATAACAATGTTACTTCAACATCTGAAACTTGATCTTTAAGAGTAACATAAAGGGTTTCAGCTTCATCGTCAGATTCAACATACGTTGCTGGCAGGCCCTTTAATTTCGGTTTTCCGGCTTCGATCCGGTAACCCTGATATTCAAATCGTGAGGCCCGTGATCCGTTTTCTTGGCGAACAATTACCGCCGGCGTGCGATAATCACAAATTCCGCTTGTACTGTATTCTTGCATTAAGGTATCTGGTGAAAATGTCCGGTCTAATGATCCGGGAAGATTTCCAGAAAAGCCCCGGTCAATTCGAGGGTAATTCATTTCGCCATGATATTCATTAATTCTTTTTCCGTAATATAAATGATTTAGTAATCCACCTTCGACAACTGAAAAAATGTATGAAATTTTGTCATTATGAAGATGAAATACTTTATTTTGTTCATCAAAACTAATTAGATTTGCCATTCAAAAGCCTCCCCGAATATTTAGTGATTAACTGCGTCAATAAACTTCATAAATGCTTGGTGTCCCTGTTCATCCCGCTTAAAGACCCCTGCATCTTCAAGAACCCGGACAAAGACCTTTCCGATTTCATCTTGAACAATCGCATGAACGTTTTGGTCATTCAAAGCTAATGATTTCTTTTTAATTTCGTCTGCCCATTCACGATGGTAATCAGCGATTTGATTATCCTTACCAAGCAGGTACTTTTCAACTTCTTGCATTTCCGTCTTCAAGCGTGGCGGTAAGATTGCTAATCCCATAACTTCGATCAGACCGATATTTTCCTTCTTGATATGCTGAACATCTTTATGTGGATGGAAAATTCCATCTGGATATTGAGCGGATGTTTGGTTATCACGTAAAACGAGATCAAGTTCATACTTTCCGTTCCGCATCCGCGCAATTGGGGTGATCGTATGATGCCATTCGCCGTTTGATTGAGCAACGACGGATACAGATTTATCAGTGTAATGATTCCACTTTTGCAAAATTTTATCCGCTAAGTCACAAATCTGATTCATGTTTGAACTTGTTAATCGAATTACTGACATTGGCCACTTAACGATCCCAGCTTCAACATTTTCAAAGCCATCAAATTTGATTTGCGTTTCAATCGGAGCCGTTTCCATTGCAAACGTATGCCGTCCGCCTTGATAATGTTCATGCGATAAAATCGAACCGCCAACAATCGGAAGGTCAGCATTACTGCCTGCAAAATAACCCGGAAACTTTTGAACGATCGTCAATAATTGCTTAAATGTTTTTTTATCAATTACCATTTCTTCATGAACAGAATCTAAAAAGATACAATGTTCATTGAAGTAGGCATACGGTGAATATTGGAATCCCCATTGATGACCATCGATATCAAGCCGGATGATGCGGTGATTAGTCCGTGCCGGATAATTGATTCGTCCTTGATATCCTTCATTTTCCATGCAAAGGTTGCATTTCGGGTAACCGGAAGCCTTCATTTTCTTTGCAAGCGCAATTTGCTTTGGATCCTTTTCAGGCTTGGAGAGGTTAATGGTAATTTCAATGTCGCCATATTCACTTGGGTGTTTGAAGTAAATATTTTTCGCAATTGCCTTCGTTTTAATATAATCATTTCGTTGACTTAAATCATAAAATGCAGCAATCGCCTTTTGCGGTGAAATTTGATATTCATCCCAGAAACGCCGATTTACAATGCTTGGAGCCGGCGTAATAAAGTCCATTAATTCTGCTCCAAGATTATCCTGCTCATTAGCAGTGTCACCAATCTTTTGATTTTGAACAGCAACTCGAACCAGTTGATTTTTCAATTCAATCAAGTCATCCGTTTCTGGAGCAACTGGAATATTTTCTTCCCCCACAAGGTTTAAAACCCGATTCTTCAAGTAATTTCGGTCAAGACTTTCATAGTCGCTTTCTTCGATTACTCCATTTACAAATGAATCAACAAGTGTCATTACCTTTTTCATTTTTTAATCCTCTTCTCTTAAACGGTGAGCACCATCAACAATTTCGACTGTATAGAATCGAGGTGCATATCCGATCTTTTCCTCATAAATTTTACCAACGTTTTTTTCAAATTCGTTTACCTTGTCCTTAGAAATGAGCGCAATTCCGCTGCCGCCAAATCCCGCACCGCACATGCGAGCTCCTAAAACGCCCGGCTGCTTCCATGCTGCATGGACAAGCGTATCTAATTCTATCCCGCTTACCTCATAATCGTATTGAAGTGAGACATGGGAAGCATTTTGAATTCTCCCAAACTCTTGAAGGTTATCATTATCCAATGCTTCTTTTCCCAATAGACAACATTGGTTTTCAAATACAATATGACGAACACGCTGGAGGTGCCGACTATCAAGTTCACTCATGTGTTTAATCAAGTCTGCTTCGGTTACCTCACTTAGTGAATTAATTTTCATATCTTTTTGGAAAACTGTCAGTGCTTCATTACACTCCTTCACCCGCTCGTTATATTTCGAATCAACCAATGCCCTTGGCTTGTTGGTATTCATAATAACAAGTGCATTATCACCTAAATCAACTGGAACGTACTCATAATTTAAATCAGCAGTATTTAGTAAAATTGCGTGATCTTTTTTCCCTTTTCGAATGATAAATTGATCTAAAATCCCAGAATTAAGTCCTAAATATTTGTTTTCGGTATCGACCCCCATCTTAATTGCTTTAAGATCATCTAACTTATAACCAAATAATTCTTCAATCATTCCACAAAAAAGCATTTCAATTGAAGCCGATGAGGATAACCCTGAGCCCCCCTGCGGAAGGTTACCCCAAATATAAATATCCATTCCAGCATCAATTTTGTATCCATTTTGCTCAAAATAATGGATAATTCCCTTCGCATAATTCGTCCATTTTGCATCTAGGTTGTACTCTAGATGGTCTAAATCACCTGTAATAATTCCTTCTTTTTTGAAATTACCCGAAAAGAACTTCAGCTGCCGATCATCTCTTTTACGAATCGCACCCCATGTTCCTAAAGAGATTGCACATGGAAAAACATAACCACCATTATAGTCTGTGTGTTCTCCCAGCAAGTTTACTCTTCCGGGTGAAAAATACAGTACGTCTGGATCAGTTTGATAAACTTCTTTAAAATTCATTTTTAATTCCTGCGAGTTCATTAAATCACTCCTTCCTTTAGTAACCTTTCATTTTTATTATACTTAATTTAGTAAATATTTCCATATGTTTTTACTAAATATTTTTATGATATAATTTAGCTAGAAACACAAGAAGGAGTTATTTATGGCTACTATTAAAGACATTGCTAATTTAGCCGGCGTATCACCCGCTACGGTTTCACGCGTTTTAAATTACGATGAAACCCTATCGGTTAGTGAAAAAACACGTAAAAAGATTTTACTAACGGCTGAAAAACTCGAATATCGTAATAATCGTAAAAAAAATAGTAAAAACAAAGCAATTAAAATTGCCATTGTTCAATGGTGTACCCAAGAAGAAGAACTCAATGACCTCTATTATTTCTCAATTCGAAATGGGGTTGAAAAACAATGTACCGAACTTGGATATTCATTTGTCCGCGTTTTTTATAATGATAGTCTTGATAAAATTCAAAAAGTTGATGGCATCATTGCAATTGGAAAATACAGCGCCGCTGAAATTAAAAATTTCGAAAAGATTAGTCCTAACATTGTCTTTATTGACCAAGATACCTTATTGTATAACCACACTTGCGTCTTACCCGATTTTCAAAATTCAGTAATTAATGTCATCAATCACTTTATTGAATGTAATCAGAAAGAAATTGGTCTTTTGATTGGAAAAGGGTCAACAAAAGATGGGCAAGAGATGAGTGATGACCGTTTTCACATTTTTGAAAACTATATGCAGGACCACAAACTATACAATTCTGATTATATTTTTATTGGTAAATTCAGTGCCGATTCCGGTTATCAAATGGCCCAAAAAGCAATCTCTAAGCTTGGCGAAAAACTCCCCCAAGCATTTTTTGCTGCAAGCGATGCAATCGCAATTGGAGCGGTTAAGGCTTTCCAAGAGGCCAATATTAACATTCCTAAACGTGTAAGCATTATTTCGTTTAACGATACTTCAATTGCAAAATACACGTATCCAGCATTAAGCAGCATCAAAGTTTATACCGAAGAAATGGGAATTGAAGCTGTCAATAAAATTCAAGCCATAATTTCGGCAGCTAAACCCCGTCCGGCGGAAAAAACAATTATTAAAACTGATCTCGTTATTCGTGATAGTAGTCTATAAAATACAAAAAGTGCTGGCTCGCATTCATTGAGCCAGCACTTTTTTATTCTTCTAGCATTGGATTAGTAATTTTTTCGCGGAAAAAGTTTGTCAAAGGTCCCATGCAAAAAGCAGTCAATACCGTTCCAATTCCAACCGTTGCACCAAAAATAGAGCCAATCAGTACACAGAAAGAGTCGGTGATTATCCGACAAAACTTAAATGGAACCACCTGTTGGCGATCAGACGCAATCAATGCCCACGCATCATACGCTGATACTCCTAGATCTGCCGAAAAATATAAAGCCGCAGAAAAACAGGTAAATATCAATGAAACCGCCATGATTCCAAAACGGGCAAATAACCCGGGAAATGGAATTAAACTATCAAGAAGATGATGCATCATATCCGCTGCACCACCGGTCAACAAAAGATTGATAACCGTTGCAATTCCAATATAATGTTTATCGATCAAAAAAATTCCTAGTAATAAAATTCCTGTAATCACAACATAAAATACGCTGTATCGTGATTTAAATAAGTTGGCAATTCCCGTTACAAAGCTCGTAAATGGGTCAGTTCCAAGATTGGCTTTCTGCAATCCGCCTACACAAAGTCCCGTAATAATTACCCCGAAAAATGCCATGATAACTCTACGTTTTTTAATTGTCATTTCTTCTACTTATCACAAAAGGAAGCAATTGCTCGCTTCCTTTAAATCTAAAAGATTATTCAACTAAAATTTAACTTCTTGTCCATTAACCTTCACTGAATATGTTAAGTCTTTTAAGTTAGCTTCCATAACAGCTTTTCGACTACCGTCCGCACTCAAACGTGAAATAATGATTGAGTGTTCGTCTGGAGTTTCAACATCGATTGAACCATCTAAGTCAAATGCGGCTTCGTTATTCCGGAACGATAGCAGCTTTAATAATGAGGCAACAACCGGGCGTTTAACTTCTTCAGCAACCTCTTCTTTAGTGTAGTAATGCCGGTTAATATTCCGTCCTTCTTTTGTTTCCTCAAGCAACTTGATATCGTTCTTTCCGGCAAGCAACCCAACATAGTATACTTGCGGAATTCCCGGTGCAAAGACTTGAATCAACCGCGACATGAAGTACCGCCGATCATCATCACCAAGAGCTGAATAAAAGGTCGTATTGATCTGATAAATATCAAGGTTATGATACTCTGCACTTGAATACTTCTTCTTTACGTTTGCTCCGATCTTATATAATTCACTAGTTGTAAAATCAATTTGATCTTGCGTTAAAATATCCCGTGCATCGACCACTCCAATCCCATCATGGGTATCAAGGGTGGTAAACT
>DWVG01000040.1 GCA_019120355.1 Candidatus Ligilactobacillus faecavium | reverse complement strand
AAGATTTATCAAAAAGGAGAGTACAGGATTTGAACCTGCGCGCCGGTTATAGCCGGTTCGGCGGATTTCGAGTCCGCTGCATTACCACTCTGCCAACTCTCCATAACAGCTAGTATTATATCAGTAATTATTCATGTCAGCAATAAAAAATAACGCATTAGCAACAATTTTTTAATTTTCAGTTATTGATTTGGGCGACCATTGTTGCAGGACGCTATTGGAATAAAAATACACGTAAAATTATTAAAAGGGCAACAAGTACTGCGGTCAATCTAAACTAAACACTTCCAATGGTACCTAAAATTCCACCGGTCATTTAATTCGATCCTTGAATGATCGGTAAATGCAAATGACATTTAAAACAATTCCAATCCAAATTATCACATAACGCACTGACTATATTGACCGTTAAGTCTAATGTATCGGCAAAGGCCATTCCGAAAATAACGAACCATGAAATAGTAATAGTACATAGTTTATGATATTAAGAACTACCAGGTATTGATTTTTAATTTCTTAATCATCCTCCAAGCAAAATTCTTGGAAATTAGAACTAAAGGAGTTACACTAAAAATGGTTGATGAAGGAGCTTTCATTCTAGTAAGTGAGTGAAAGAATATCGACCAAGTCTTCGCTCCGGATACGGAGTGAAGTTTTTTTTTATCTCAAGCAATTTTGAAAAAAAACGTTAATTCCGGTAGAATGGGAGTATTAAATTTTGAAACGGGGAATTAACAATGGAAAGTTGGCTGTTTTTAGCATTAATTTTAGCAGTCGCAATTTTTGGAAAGAATAACTCATTGATCTTTGCAACGGTGGTTGTCATGTTGTTGAAGTTGTTGCCGTTTGCACAAAAGTGGATGGAGACGATCCATAGCAAAGGAATTAATTGGGGCGTTACGATCATTTCGATTTCAATTTTAATTCCGATTGCGACCGGCCAAATTGGGTTTAAGGATTTAATTGATGTTTTTAAATCGCCTGGCGGCTGGGTTGCGATTGGATGCGGAATCTTAGTTGCGATCCTTTCAAAATGGGGCGTCAACCAATTATCAGTTTCGCCACAAGTCACGGTTGCGCTGGTATTCGGAACGATTCTCGGAGTGGTTCTTTTTAAGGGAATTGCTGCGGGACCGGTAATTGCGAGCGGAATTACTTTTGTAATTGTTTCATTGTTGCATTTAAGTTTATAGGTAAAAGGTGAAGACATGTTAAAGGATATTATGGCACAAAACGTTACGGCAACGGTAACGGATGAAAATGACGAATTTGTTTTTGCACAAATTGATGGTTTAACTTTTAAGTTAGATAAAAGTGAACTGATCAAAATGCCGAAGATGGGATCAAAGATTTCCGGTTGGGCTTATGAAAACGAAAATCATGAACTTCAATTAACAAAGAATCCACCGAAAAGTGGAGTCGACAAATATGCTTGGGGAACGGTCGTTAAGGTCCAACGCAATTTAGGGGTCTTTGTCAATATTGGCTTGCCGAATAAAGACGTTGTCGTTTCAATGGATGATATGCCGGCAATGGCTGAATTGTGGCCAGCGAAAGGCGACCGGTTGATGGTTGCATTATCAGTTGACGATAAGGGCCGAATTTGGGGTAAGCTTGCAACGGACTCAATGTTTCATGGAGTCAGTGATAAGGCGGATGCTTCAATGAAAAATAAAGATGTGACCGCAACGGTTTACATGTTAAAGATTACAGGAACCCATGTCATTACAAATGATTACCAGTTAGGATTTATCCATCCGTCTGAACGCGAAGTTGAACCGCGGTTGGGTGAAGTGGTTAATGCGCGGGTGATCGGTGTCAATGATCGCGGTGAATTGAATTTATCATTAAAGCCGCGGGCATTTGAAGCAATTGGTGACGATGCGCAAATGATTTTAGCAGCTTTGCAGCATTCCCAAGCTCACGTATTACCATATACGGATAAGAGCAGTCCGGATGAAATCAAAGCATACTTTGGAATCAGTAAAGGGGCCTTTAAACGGGCAGTTGGTCATTTGATGAAGGCCGGCCTTGTTCACCAAGAAGACGGCTTATTGATTTTGAATGATCAAAATTAACCTTTTTGTCATTCAGATTGAAATATGGTACATTAACGTAAAAAGGTTATATTCTTGCATAAGAGGAAAGCATTTATAGGAGATTTAAAATGTTAGTTAAGTATAAGAGCGACTATAAGAAAATCGCGATGGGGCTGTTGTCCTTTATCCCTGGGTTAAAGGACGTCAACCGCCTTAAAGCTGAAATTTCCTGGTATCAGGATGACGATAGTCGGGTTCTTTATTTATGGCGTAATGAAAATGGGGATTTTAGCGGAATCGTCGGGGTTGAAGTCAGTGATGAGATTGTCGTGATTCGGCAAATTGCACTGTCACCGTCAGAGCGAAGTCAAATCGCATACAATCAAGTGTTAGATGAAGTCGCTCATCAATATCCGGATTGTAAGATGATGGGCAGCCTCGATGTTGCTTCAATTATTGCAAAATGGGAACACCAAAATGAAAGCAAACACGAATAACGATCATCAATTAACGTTTAAAGTTGAAAAATTTGAAGGCCCGTTGGATTTGTT
>DWVG01000039.1 GCA_019120355.1 Candidatus Ligilactobacillus faecavium | reverse complement strand
CTGCTTCCATGCATCAGTAAATCCTTTAAATCTCAAGTTAGGATATTCTTTTTTTGCAAATAAATTGTCTAAAAAATACTTTTTCACCCGTGAAAGTAGTTTAAGTTTTCGTTCATATAAGGCGAGAAGATTATCAAATATTCTAAGAAATTTTGAAATAAAAGATTGCTCTTGAGAATCTTTAGATATTGTTATTTTTATATTGAAAAAATCATCTGGTGATATATTAAGCAAACCATGATTTCGAGCACCTTCAGCGGCTATTTTATATACCTCATTGTGCCATTTATTGGATGAAAATAAGTTCTCTAAAAAATCAGAATTTATATCTGCATTTGCTTTGAATGCTATGTATAAAGTTGAAACCGCGCCGTTACCATATAGATTCAATTTTTTAATTGTACCATATGGAAAACCATCAGAATAGCTTTTATTGTATGCAAATTCTCCTTTTTCTAATAAGAGATAATTTTCTAAGTTTGAACTAGCAACTTGTTTATTAAAAAAGGCTTGCTGATCGATTAATCCATATTGAGCTGAAATAGTTAATGGACGCTTAGAAATTAAATTTTTATTTTTTCTCAGGACACGTGTAGTTACTTCATTCAGCTCTCGCTGCTCCCAAATTTTTGTTGCGAGAAATAATAGTCAAATGGGAGTCATTCAGTTTTTTAAATAAATCTAAATTTATAATAAAGTATTTAATACTTTTGCTAATCTAGAATGTACGCAAAAATCCATCAGCCACTTTAAACTGACTAATGGATTTCATTAAATTCTACTCTTCTAATAACCAATCAACGATATGAACAATTGGGATGCCGTTTTGTTCGCCAACATCCATTCGATTAGCAGTAATCAATGTCTTTTTGTAATTATCTGAAATATTCATCAAATTTTGAATTTCACGATCGCTATTATCTGGAATTTGTTGGGTAACTTGATAGTATTCGATCTCATTTCCTTTTTTCGCAACAAAATCGATTTCTTGGTTTCCATCTTTACCAACATCAACTTTATATCCGCGGCGAAGAAGTTCGAGGTAAACGACATTTTCAATTTGATGACCGATATTGTCCTTATAGTTCTTATTAAGCGTGGTATTTCTCAATCCTAAATCAATCGCATAGTATTTAGAATTCGAACGCAAATAATTCTTTCCCCGAATATCAAATCGCTTTGCCTCATGAAATAGGTATGCGTCAGTTAAATAATGCAGGTATCTAGAAATCGAAACGTTATTTGCCGATTTAAAACCTTCATTTTTCAAAACACCAGCAATTTTATTCGCTGAAATTTGATTTCCAACTTCACTTAAAAGATATTGTGAAAGCCGAATCAAAGTTTGATCATCACGAATTTTGGCACGTTCAGTAACGTCTTTTAAAAGAATAGAGCTGTATATTCCGTCAATTACAGTTCTTTTAACTTCCGGATCAGGACTTAGAACTGCTGCAGGAAATCCACCTTCATTGATGTAGCGATAAAATTCAATATCAGGGTTATCTGTTGATTGTTTAAATAATAAATATTCTTTAAACGACAATGGATAGACCGGAATTTCAACCATTCTTCCTGTGAGGAGAGTTGCTAACTCACCAGATAAAAGGGAAGCATTCGATCCTGAAATGTATATATCAGCATCTAAGTCAACCCGGAAACTGTTAACGGCATCTTGCCATTGATTTACCCGTTGAACTTCATCAAAGAAGAGGTACATTTTTTTTCCCGAAACAGCACGTTGCATTACATAGTTATAAAACGATTCTTTTTCAGTTAATTTCGAATATTTCATTGATTCAAAATTAATATCAATTATTTGATTAGGTGTAATGCTATTTTTTAAAAGATCATTCTTCAACATTTGCAGTAAAAAAGTTTTGCCCGAACGCCGAACCCCGGTGATAACTTTAATGAACTCAGTGTCACGGTATTTGCGAAGACGATTTAAGTAAAGAGGTCGTTCAAACATAATTTTATCTCCTTAGTTATAAATACAATTATAATTATATCGTATTTTGCATAAATTATAAACATAATTATAATCATTCAATAAAGAAGATGGTTTATAAATGTAATTATAGAAACATGTTTTGGAGGAGTGTATTCTTTATTAATTTCAAATTATTAAGTTTTAAGTCTATTTCCTCTTTGTATTGTATGAGTATTTCTAAAAACTTAATCGTTTGTTTTTGTATCTCAAAAGATGGTATAGAAATTTTCATTTTACTTAATTGATTAAAAGAAAGAGTATCTCTGACTCCACCTTCAGATAGCCGTACTCTTTGATGCTCAAAATTTGCTGATTTAAACCAATACCATAAATACTTATCTAAGATGATATCATTCTTACACTTAAAGGATACATATAAAGGTGAGACTATTCCTTTAACGTCATTAGGGTTTTTATACGCAATTGATCCAACATTAATTCTTGAAGGATTATATGCAAAATCTTTAGGATGAATTACATAATAATTAGATAGATCTTTACTTGCTACTTGATAGTTATCAAACTGTTTTTTTTGAGAAATAAATCCCTCCTTGTTTGAAATACTTTCAACATTTAAAATAGATGAATCTTTATTTCTGATATTATTTTTAATTAAAATGTCATTCAATTTAAAAGATTTCACGATTGAACTTTGTACATTTTTTTGCTTAAAAAATTGTTGATAATCATAAAAAGTCCTTATAAAATAAGCAATACAGCTATCAAGACATGAAGATTTTTTCGCATATAAGGCGAGAAGATTTTTTAATTTATTAATAATCGTTGAAATTTTATTTTGCTCAAGAATATTTGGAAACTTTAAATTAAAATTAAAAAAATTATTTGCAGATATCCCAAATACTTTAAGCCCTGTTCCAATCTTATATCCATAACGTTTAAAGTTTATATTTTGCAATGAATAGAATATAAATTTAGAGTCCATGAGCTGATTATTTGGTCGAAATGCAATGGTATGAAGTCCAGCAATTATGTTATAAGGAAGACTTTCTTCTATTAAGGCTGCGTCAGCAATACCCTTATAATCTTCTGAAGCATCAGCCACAATAATATCTCCTCTTTTTAATTTCTCAATCTCTTTAGATTGATCCAATTTAATCCAAGGTAGTTTATTATTTATTGTTATATTTTGAGCAATTCCAGTATGTATATCTCCGTAATGAACATATTTTATTTGAGTTTTGGTTCTTGACTCTACAGATCGAGTTAGTGAATAAGATTTTAATTTTTTTGACACTTCTCCCAACTTTCGCTGCTCCCAAGCATAATTGAAGAAAATAATCCAAAAATAAATTTAAATATTTTTAAACTATCGCACGTGTGGTAAAATTAAGTATAGAAAAGGTTATTATAAAAATGGTAATTACGATCTTTACGAAAGGAAATTAATGATGATGAAAGACGCAGTTCTTATTATTGATATGGTTAATGATTTTGTAACGGGAAAGTTCAAAAATGAACGTGCACAGAAAATTGTTCCTGCAATTCAAAAATTGATTGGGGCAGCTCATGAACATAATGTTCCGGTAATTTATTGTTCAGATTCTCATCTGCCTGCTGATTTTGAATTAAAAATCTGGGGTGAACATTGTATGAAGAACACATGGGGTGCACAAATTATTCCTGAATTAACGCCTCAAAAAGATGATTTTTCGTTATGTAAAAGAACTTACTGTGCTTTTTTCCAAACAGGACTAGACAGTCTTTTGCGTGAATTAAAGGTTGAAAATATTATTTTGACCGGAGTTGTAACTGATATTTGCGTGACTAATACTGCCGCTGCGGGATTCTTTAATGGCTATCAAGAAATTGTACCGCCGGAAACCACAGAACCATTAAAGGCTGAAACGAAACAGCGAGATTTAGATTATATGCAAAATAATTACCAGGCAAATATTATGCCATTTGATAAAGTAATTGAACGCTGGAGAACTAAATAGAATTTACATTGATTACTGCTTAGAAGAATAAATAACGCTTAATATTCATATTGAAACCGCCTCCATTACATCATAAAATTAAATTACAAAGGAGGCATCTTTTATGAATAAAATTTTAGTAATCAACTGTGGGAGTTCCAGTTTGAAATTTAAACTTTTTGATGACCGAGGGGAAGCGGTCATTGCGCAAGGGTTAGTTGAACGGATTAGCCAACAAGAATCACCAATTAAGTTTAAGTATGGAGAGCAGGTTGCGAAGTTTACTACCAACATTCCCAATCATACGACTGCATTGCAGTTTATTTTCGATCAATTAATTAAGCTAGGAATTATTTCAAATTTAGATGAGATTCAGGCAGTCGGACATCGGGTGGTTGCAGGGGGCGAATACTTTGATCGGTCGGTTGTAATCACTGAAAATGTGATGAGTAAGATCGATGAGTTATCAGAACTGGCGCCGTTACACAATCCGGCAAATTTAATCGGAATTAAGATTTGCAAGAAGTTGTTGCCACATGCAATAAGTGTAGCAGCGTTTGATACGTCATTTCATCATACCGTGCCGGAAAAGAATTTTATGTATAGTGTTCCGTATGAATGGTATTCGAAATATCATGTTCGGCGGTACGGGGCGCACGGAATCAGTCACCAATATATCGCAATGCAGACCGCAGCGATGATGAATAAGTTGCTTGATGAATTAACGATGATTTCATGTCACCTGGGAGCTGGTTCATCAATTTGCGCAATCCAAAATGGAAAGTCATATGATATTTCAATGGGCTTCACGCCGCTTTCAGGAGTGCAGATGGCAACGCGTTCTGGTGATGTCGATGTTTCACTTGTTTCATACATCATGAAGAAGTTACATATTAATAATATTGATGAAATGATCTACATCTTAAATAAAAAATCTGGATTCAAGGGCGTTTCAGGTATTTCGGCTGACATGCGCGATGTTGAACAGGTCGCAGCGGATGGTAATCAACGGGCGCGGTTGGCAATTGAACTGTATGTCAACAGTGCGATTCGATATATTGGACAATATATTGCTGAACTGCAAGGAATTGACGCTATTACATTCACTGCTGGAATTGGTGAAAATGCGATTGAGATTCGCGAACGGATTTTGAAGCATTTCAACTATCTAGGATTAACGATTGATCACGAACGGAATGATGTTCGGGGCGAAAAGCGGTTAATTTCCGATGATAATTCAAGTATTCAGGCGTTTGTAATTCCAACTGACGAAGAGCGGATGATTGCGATGGATGTTTGTCGGTTATTGCAAAAGGTACAGTAATAAATTACTATTTAAAATAATTTAGAGATAAGGGAGAAAAAGATGAATCCGCAATTGCATGACTACGTTAAAAAGCATTATGAAAATGGTGATTATGGAAATTACCATGATGGTAAATATGAATACCATTACGACAATTCAACTCGCGATGTGCGAGATGATTATGAGATAGGATTTCAAAAAGGAAAAGCAGACCGGTTTAATCATTTTCGGTTCTTCCCGTTGAAACTGTTTAAAAAGCTCAACCAATTATTTCATGGAAAATTGCATGAAATCATTGATTATGTTGAAGGTTATCGGGCAGCGTTCCAACGATAAGTGTAAGCATTGACTGCATTATGCGGTTGGTGCTTTTTTGATTAATAATGATTGATTTGACATATGGTTTTATATCTCATATGTGATGGTAAAAAAGTAATTGGAAATCGTATTTTTGAATGCTTTAGTATGATAAACTATTAGAGAATTAAAGCGTAAAGAATAAAGATTTATATGCCAGAAAGAAGAAAAAAGATGAAAGATTTTGTTGAAATGAAGCGCAAAGAACAGGAAGCTTTTTTGATGTCTCCAATTTTAAATGAATTAAAAAAATTGGGCGGTCAAGCTACGACAAAGGAGCTTCGCAAGGCGGTTGTAATGAATACTGAAGAAATCCCTGAAAATATTTTATCTGAAACAAAAATATCTAGTAAAGGAAATTCATACAATCCATTTAACTACCCATTTAATTTTGCCTTGGCAAATCTAGAAATGGCAGATTTTGTAAAACGGCCTAATCGAGGAGTAATTGAATTGACTGAAAAAGGCAGAAATTTTGAACAAGATTCACAAAATTTGGCAAGCCAAGTTTATAAAATTTCATTGCCTAAATGGAAAAGACATAGTGAACAAAATAAAAGAGAAGGCCAACAAGTAGAAGATGCAAATGAAAATCAAGCGGAAGAGATTTTAGAAGATAATTGGCGTTCAAAACTACTGAATGCTTTAACAAACCTGTCACCTACAAAATTTGAATTCTTTTGTAGGGCATTAATGCGCAAAATGAATATTGAAGTTGATGAAGAAGTTGGTGTTGTTTCCGTTGGTGATGGTGGAATTGATGGATATGGCTATTTAACGACGGATGATTTTCGTACTGCCCGCGTTGCAATTCAAGCTAAGAAGTGGAATCCATCCAATCTAGTTTCTTCTCCTGAAATTGATAAGTTCAGGGGTGCAATGGACAAGTTTCGGGCAGATTACGGAATTTTTATTACAACTTCATCATTTACAAGAGAAGCGAAGAAAGCATCAAGAACAGGGACATCTGTAATTACGTTAATTGATGGTGATCATTTAATTGATTTGATTGCAAAGTATAAGTTATTTGTAGAACCAGTAACGGTCTACCAATTAGGCGAATTTTTTAATGAGAAAGATTAAGCTTATTGAACTGTTTAGGACAAGAAGTAACCGAATGAATCAAAATTCCATACCGAAAATCAGTGAAATCTTGAAAGAAGAATTTATGGTTCCATTTAATTTATCAGCTTACGTGCTTGCAAAGGCAATTCATGTTCCGGTATCACGAATTCAAGATATTCTTAATGACCATCGAAAGATTATTGTTGATACGGCAATTCGGTTAGCAAAATTCTTTGGCGTATCGGACAAATACTTTCTGAATTTGCAAAATGATATTGATATTCGAAATGCGGAGGTTGAAAATTCTCAAGATTATAAAACAATTGAATTGATTCAACGTTAAAAATTAGCAGTTTCATTGTATAGTGAAACTGTTTTTGGATATTCATGCTATAATGGCCGCAAAAGGAAATCATACACTTTTCGGAGGAATATTATGGCAACCAAAGAACAAATTCAGGCAATTATGAAGTTACGTGAAGACTGGCAAAGGGAAGATGATCAACGTGATGAAAATTTACCCCATGTTTTTGAAGGAATTGAGCGAGTGGATGACCTTCAATATGGCGATGATCCGCAATGGAATTTGCTGGATGTCTACCGTCCGCAAAAACGAAACGGAAAATTACCGGTCATTATTTTGATTCATGGTGGCAATTGGTGTTATGGAACCAAAAACACATACCAGTATTATGGAATGGGGCTTGCCCAACATGGATTTGCCGTAGTGAATGCTAGTTATCGTCTGGCGCCCCAAGTCGTTTTTCCTGCGGAACTAGATGATATAAACCGGTTTGTTACTTGGACGACTACCCATGCTGATAAATATGGATTTGATTTAGATATTGCGTTTCTTTGTGGTGATAGTGCTGGCGGTCAAATGGCATTGCAGTACTTAACGATTTGGGCAAATCCAAATTATCGTAAGTTATTTGGTTACGAACAGCCTCAAATTAAGTTTCGGGCGGGCATTTTAAACTGTGCACCGTATTTTATGTTGACGCAAAAGTTATGGACTTCAACTAAAGCATATTATACAGATGATATTATGCAGCATCAGCAAGCAATGATTGGAACTGAAAATTATTTTAGTGATCAAATTCCGCCATTATTTATTGCAACCGCAAATCATGATTATCTTCGAGATGATTCAATGAAATTTGCCGGCTTCTTAATGGCTAAAAACCATTCGCATATCGCAAAGGTATATGGCGATGAAGACCATCAGTTAAAACATGACTTTATGATCAATCAAACCAGTGCGTTGGCTAAGCAAGCAACGTTGGATGAAATTCAGTTTATGAAGAAGTATATTAAATAGTGTGTAAAAACAATCTTTTCAATGAATTTGAGAAGATTGTTTTTTATTCCTTTACAGTCTCTTTTAATCATTGATAAAATTGAAATTGAATGTATAATATAGGAAAAATTACCAATATTAGAAAAGTGGGTACAGAGAAGAAATATGAATGAACTTCAGAAAATGTGGAAGAAACACATTTACTTATCACGGGCATCAGCAGCGTTGATTTATGGGTTGTTGGTGTCAGTTGCGATGAACTTTTTCTGGGATCCCGGCCATATTTATTCATCGGGAATTACTGGAATGGCTCAGCTTTTGAATTCATTGTTCAAGCACACACCAATTCCGATTACGACCGGAACGTGGATCTTTTTGCTGAATTTGCCGTTGATCGTTTTGGCATGGAAACAGATTGGGCACCGGTTTACCGTCTTTACGGTAATTGCGGTTGTGTGCTCAAGTGTGATGATCAAACTGTTACACCCAACGGTATTAACCAAAGATCCCCTGATTTGTGCGATCTTTGGGGCAATTCTTAACGGATACGGAACCGGATACGCTTTAAAGAGCGGCATTTCAACTGGTGGATTGGATATTATCAGTTTAACGGTTCGAAAATTAACCGGGAAATCAGTGGGAACGGTTAACATTATTTTTAACACGTTCATTGTTTTAGCAGCTGGATTAATTTACGGTTGGCCGTATGCGTTTTATTCAGCAATTGGGCTGTTCATTAATGCGCAGGTGATGGATGCAGTCTATACGCGGCAACAGAAGATGCAAGTCATGATCGTAACGACTAAGCCCAACAGCGTTATTGACTGTATTCAAAGTCACTTGCGCCGCGGAATTACAATTGTTCACGGGGCTGAAGGGGCTTATCGGCACGATGCGAAGACAATTCTCTTTACGATTATTTCACGATATGAAATTCCGGATTTGCATGAAGCTCTCAGCGAGTCTGATCCGAAAGCGTTTGTAAGTATCACGGAAAATGTCCATACGATCGGGCATTTTTATGAACCAGAACCATAGTTGAGTGAGGTTTATTTTGAAAAAAATAATTTACATTTGGCTTGTTAATCTGATTTCACGGTGGAAACGGGTAAAAAATCCGCAGGACATTGTATACCTAATGAGTTTTGCGGGAAATGAGCATTTGATTGAAAAATTTGCTGATTTGGCAAAGCAGTTGGAAAAAAATTTTACAATTTTATATTTGCCGCAATGCAAAGCAGCGGCAACTAAACTTGAAGCGCAAGGAATTCATACGGTTGAATTTACGGATGGATTTGATTTTATTTTTCATAAATTACAACTTGTAATGCAGGCATGCTTATTGTTATGTGACAATTACTATGCCTTTTTAAGCGGATGTGACTTTGATCATCATCAAACCCATGTCGTACAATTATGGCATGCGAATGGGGCAATTAAAACATTTGGCTGGGAAGAGTTAACTACGCCTCAGCGTTCAGTGGCAGATAAGCACCGGTTTCAAAAAGTTTACGATCAATTTGATGAGTATTTGGTCGGTTCAAAGAAGATGGCGCAGGTATTTGTTCAAAGTTACCATGTGCCAGAAAACCGAATGAATGTGATTGGTTATCCGCGAACAGATGAACTGTTTAATAAAAAATGGCAAATGCAAGTTTCTCAAAATATCAAACGTAAATATCCTGATGTTTCAGGGAAAGAAATCATTTTGTATGCACCAACTTACAGGGAAGATGATGCGGGCAGGCCGTTGATGAACCTTCCGGAAGATTTTGACCGGTTTGTCAATCAATTATCCGGGAATCAACGATTAATTATTAAATTACATCCGCACGTGAAAGCGGCTGAAAAGCAGTTAAAGCAGCAACTAGATCCTGATAAGGTTATTTGGATTGATGATTTTAGTACGAATGACTTGCTGTTGGTTGCTGACCGGTTGGTTACAGATTATTCATCGGTAATTTTTGATTATACTTTGTTACCGAATGCAAAACAGATTCTGTTTTATTGCTATGACTATGATCATTACTCACAGCAAGTTGGGATTCAAGCTGACTTCAAATCGTGGATTCCAGGGAAAATGGTGACAACCACGACGGATTTGATTAAGGAAGTGCAACAACCGTTAGCAGTAACGGATTTTAAACAGTTTAACCAATTATGGAATACAGCCAATGACGGTCATGCAACTGAGCGGGTTTTACAGACTGAACTGAAATACATTCAAAAATAGTTTTAAAGAAGGAGATCTCCAAAATGCGGAAGCGAATTACAGTTCTGGGATTTTTTAGTGAAGATATTGGATTGACGTGTTTTTTCAAAACGAATTACCGGGCATTATTAGCTGACGGGTATGAATTTAATATTATTAATATCGCAAACTATCGCCCAGCGCGGGAATTGAAACATTTTGGAAACTATTACGAAGTTCCATTTTATTTTACTGATATTAAAGATAAGCACTTTTTGCGAAAACGGCGGACTTTTAATCATCAGCTTCATCAAGTTTACCGTGAATGCCTCTTAAATAGCGATGTAATTCATCTTTATTTAAATATGTTGTGCGATCCGGTTCCGATTGTTTATGCGCGGCGGCTTGGGTTTGACCGCGTAATTGTGCATGCCTATTCTAACTTTGAAGGGACGATGAATCTGACCAGCCGGCAGTTACAAAAAGTTGGTCGCCGCATGGCTGAAGTTTACGGAACCGACTTTTTGGCAGTTACGCAGGGGGCAGCGGACTTTTTCTTTTCATCACGAATTCAACGCAGTCCGCGCTTTAAGTTGCTTCCTGATGGGATTGCGGTTCGGAAACAACGGTATCATGAAGAACAGAACATTTATTATCGCAAACGGTATGATATTAATGAAAATGACTTTGTAATTGGAAACATCGGGCGGTTTATTGACGTTAAAAATCAATCCTTTTTGGTTGACAGTTTCAATCTATTTCAAAAGATCAATCCAAATGCAAAGTTAGTTTTGATTGGTGATGGTCCTAAATTAGAAGAAGTGCGGCAGAAGGTCTATCAACTGCATTTGGAAGGACGCGTAATCTTTACTGGTTACCTTGAAAATACGGAAGAAGTTCAAAATATTTTCGATGTTTTTGCCTATCCGGCCGAATCGGGCGGCTTATCGTTAGCATTGTTGCACAGCCTTGCAAATGGGGCGAAAGCAGTTGTTTCGCAACGGCAACCAGCTGAAGTTCAAACGTTGGGGGCGGTAACGGCGCTTTCAATCGATAATCCGCAAAGTTGGGCGGATGAATTTCACTCATTGAGTTTAGAAACAAACAACCGGTTTGAACAAAGCTACAACACAATGAACGAACTGATTGAAAAGGGGTACACGATCTCAACTTCAACAAAGTTATTACGGAAACTTTATGGCAAACCTCAATTGGAGGATGATTATTAAAGATGCGGGCAGCAGTTATTGGATATAATATTTTTGCAGTCGGCGGCACGACGCAAAGTAATTTAAATTTATTAACAACGTTAAACCAGCATTACGCATCAACGGTTTACTTTAATTATTTACCGTTTAATGCAACGGACATTCATCAATTAAAAAGACGGCATCAAGGACTTGCAAACACGCAATTTGCATTGATCAAGGATCTGTTTGAAAATCAAAGCCAATGGTTAGAACCGTATGATGTTATTTTGATCACGCGGGAAGATCTTTTTCCGTTAAGTACACTTTTGCGTAACGCTAATCCGCAAGCGTTGATCGTCGGCGAGGTTCATACGCCGTTAGCGCTTCTTGATGACAATCTTCCGGGACTGAATGATTTATCGTGTGTCCGGGTTGCGACGACATCAATCAAGGATGAGTTTGAAGAACGATATAATTTTAAACGAATTTATGTGCAAACGGTCGGCCTTGACCATTTAAAATGGGGCAGAATTGATGACCAACTAAGCAAGAATTTTGTCGTTCAAAGCCGCTTTTTTGAAAAGCAAAAAGACATTATGTATAGTTTGCGGCTGATTAACGATTTGAAGCAGCACGGCAAAACTGATTTTCATTTGTATATTCAAGGAACCGGTGCGGATGAATTTGATTATCGCAGCTACATTGACGGGAATCATTTACGTTCAATGGTTTCCATCAATCGGCCGCTTCCACGGCATTATACATACCTTTCAACGTCGAAATTTGAAACCCTTGGATATTCGATTGCAGAAACGGTTGCGCAGGGACATCAAGTATTGGCCTATCTGGGCGATGATGATGTGATTTACGAGAATTTCAAGGATGTGCCGATGGTTCATTGGATCGAAAAGCATAGTCTGGCCGAGGATGCTGATAAAATGATTGCAATCAGTCAGCATGCGGTCACAACCGATGAATTTGAACGATCTCAAACAGCATTAAAAACCATGGCCGCAGATTACTATTCAAGGTTTATTGACCGGACTCGTCAGTTTGAAGACCTGGAATTTAATCTTCAACCATTGACAGCGAAGGATAAAATTCAGATTCAACAAACAATTGAAAATAAGCTTGGACCATTGAATCCCGGATTGACCCGGCGGATGTATTACCGGATGATCAAAGCGCCGATTTTTAAGAAGATTTTTGGATTGCGCTTTTTCCAACGGGTGAAGAAAAAAGTTAAGTAAGAAAGAAGATTTTTATGACAAACTACGTGTTGACCTCTGATATTTATAAGGGCTATAAGCATGCTGGCCCAAAAGCCAAGGCGGATATTAACCAGTTTCTTGGTGAAGTTGGTTATCAAATTTTAGACTTGGATCTGCCGATCAAGCGAATTCAGAAATTGGGGTATCGGATCTTTAAACTGCCGCATTTATTTAAAAATAAGGATGCGGACAAGATTATTTTTCAGTATCCGATGTATACGGTTTTTCTGACAAAAGCAATTATTAAAGAAGTTCGGCGGCAAACGAATGCCAAATTGATCTTTGTAATTCACGATTACGAAGCCATTCGGAAATATAAGGGCAATCAAAAATTCTTTAAGGATGAAGTGGCAATTTTTAATGCAGCTGATTGTCTCATTGTTCATAGTCAAGCAATGAAGGACAAGATGCGCCAAAACGGAGTGACAACGCCCATGGTAATCCTCGGGGCTTTCGACTATTACAATCCGCAAAAACTGGTTGAAAATCATGAATACCACCAATCAATTTGCTTTGCCGGTAACCTTGAAAAGTCTTCTTTCTTGACCAAGTTAAAGTTGCAACACAGTCATGCATATCTTTTTGGAATGGATCCGGCCCCGAAATATCCGGCGAATATCTCGTATGAGGGCCTTTACCAAGCGGAAGAACTGCCAAAATACTTGAAGGGAGATTTCGGGCTGGTTTGGGATGGCACATCACTTGATGGAAATGGCGGAATTTATGCGGATTATCAGCATTATAATGCGCCGCACAAGACTTCTTTGTATCTAAGCTCAGGGATGCCGGTCATTGTTTGGAAGCAAGCCGCAATCAGTAAGTTTATTCTCGATGAGCATGTCGGGATTGCGGTCGATACCCTTGAAAACCTTGATGAAACTTTGCAAAAGATTAGTGCAGACGAATATTTTGAGCTGCAAACCAACGCACAAAATTTAGCAATTAAATTGCGAAACGGAATGATGATCAAGAATGCGATCCATCAAGCCGAAGAAATCATTGATCAGAATGGAGTGAAGACAAAATGAAACGGGTAATTACATACGGAACATTTGACTTGCTCCATTATGGTCATGTTAATTTACTGCGGCGGGCCAAGGAATACGGCGATTATTTGATTGTCGGCCTTTCAACGGATGAATTTAATTGGAAATCGAAACATAAAAAAGCGTACTTTGATTATGCCAAGCGCAAGCAGCTTCTTGAAGCGATTCGTTATGTCGATTTAGTGATTCCAGAAGAAAACTGGGAACAAAAGAAGACTGACATGAAGAAGTATAAGATCGACACCTTTGTGATGGGTGATGATTGGAAGGGCAAGTTTGATTATCTAAAAGACGAAGGGGTTGACGTGGTTTATCTTCCACGGACTCCTGAAATTAGTACCACGCAAATCAAAACGGATTTAAATGAGAAAAGAGGAAAGTAAAATGCTGATTGGATCACATGTAAGTATGAGTGGGAAAAAGATGTTGCTGGGGTCAGCTGAGGAAGCTTTCGGTTATGGCGAAAATACATTTATGATTTATACGGGTGCGCCCCAAAATACACGGCGCAAACCAATTGACGAAATGAATATTCCTGCAGGCCAAGCATATATCAAAGACCATGGAATGTCCCATATTGTTGTGCATGCCCCATATATCATTAATCTAGGAAATACCAAGAAGCCTGACAAATTTGCATTTGCCGTTGATTTTTTGCGGAAAGAAATCGAACGGGCCGATGCGCTTGGCGCTGATCAAATGACATTGCACCCAGGAGCTCACGTTGGCGCCGGGGCTGAGGCTGCCATTGCGAATATTGCTAAAGGATTAAATGAGGTGCTGACTCCTGATCAACATGTTCAAATTGCAATCGAAACAATGGCCGGCAAAGGAACTGAAGTTGGCCGCACATTTGAAGAAATCGCGTCAATGATCGATCAGGTTCAGCTAAATGAAAAGTTGTCAGTTACATTGGATACATGCCACGCAAGCGATGCAGGATATGCAATCAAAGATGATTTTGAAGGTGTTTTAAATGAATTTGATCATGTGATCGGGCTTGACCGGCTGAAGGTTGTTCATTTGAATGATTCAAAGAATCCGCAGGGCAGCCATAAAGATCGGCATGCCAACATCGGATTTGGGGAGATTGGTTTTGATGCGTTAAGTAAGATCGCCCACTTTGAAGATTTGAAGGAAGTTCCAAAGATCCTTGAAACCCCGTTCATCGGGCCCGATAAAAATCATAAGTATGCTCCGTATGGTTATGAAATTCGGATGCTTAAGGATAATCAATTTGACCCTGCAATGCAGGATAAGGTTTTGGCAAATAAGGGAAAATTAGAAGATTAAAAAAATCGGCTCCTCATAAAAAGAGCCGATTTTTTTAGATGAATAAAACTCCGCAGAAAAGAATCAGGTCGAGAATAACGGACCAAATCAAAATTTTCTTTGGATAAAATTTCCGGTAAAAAGTAATGTAAAAGTACGTTTTCCCAAAGTTGAAGAATTTTCCCATCCAGAAGTAAAGAAAATAGAGAATTTCAACTAAAATCAGAAATGCCAAAATGGTTGCTAAAATGTGATGCATCGGTTTTAAACTCCTCGTTAAATAATCATAAATTTATCGTATCACATTTAGTTGAAATCGAGGGCAAAAATCTTGAATTTTACTGGGTTCGCTAGTGAGAGTATGGTATGATAACCGTAGTGTGAATGCAAACACAAACTAGGTAAATTGGAGGTCCAAAAATGGAGATCAATATTGACAAGTATATTGCTGAACAACCTGCATTGGAAGATATCAAAAATCAAAAGCCGACTTTTTGGGTAAACCCGTATAAAGTTGCGGAAGATGAAATTTGGGATCATGAGGAACTTGGTTTAGCAGATATTGAAGCCGCTGAAGCTGATTTAGAACGCTATGCCCCAATGATTGCTAAACTTTTCCCAGAAACTGCAGCGACAGACGGGATTATTGAATCTAAACTCGAAAAGTTAGATAAAATGCAAGCTGAAATTGAAAAGAATCATGAGTTTCATGGTCAGTTATACATGAAAATGGACTCTGATTTACCGGTTGTTGGTTCAATTAAAGCCCGGGGTGGGATTTATGAAGTTTTGAAACACGCCGAAGACATTGCATTGCAAGAAGGCTTATTGAAATCAAAGGAAGATGACTATACAAAATTAGTTACTCCAGAAGCTAAGAAACTTTTCAACCAATATAAAGTCCAAGTTGGTTCAACCGGAAATCTTGGAATTTCAATTGGGGTCACGGCGGCTGCGCTTGGATTCAATGCCATTGTTCACATGAGTTATGATGCTAAGCAGTGGAAGAAAGACTTATTGCGTGAAAAAGGTGCAAAGGTCATTGAATATGATACAGACTTTAACATTGCTTTGAAGAAAGGGCGGGCTGAATCCGATGCTGATCCGAAGAGTTACTTTGTTGATGACGTTAAATCACGGATTTTGTTCTTAGGCTATGCCACTTCTGCCTTACGGGTAAAGAAGCAATTTGAAAAGCAAGGAATCAAAGTTGATAAGGATCATCCAGTCTTTGTATACAGTCCAGCTGGTGTTGGCGGTTCATCCGGCGGTACGTTATTTGGAATGAAGGCTGTTTTTGGCGAAGCTGCGCGGGTCTTCCTTATTCAACCAACTCATTGTCCAAGTATTCCATTAGGAATGGTAACGGGTTTGAATAATGATGTTTCAGTAATGGATATTGGGCTTGACGGTAAGACTGAAGCTGATGGCTTGGCATGCCCAAGCCCATCAACGTTCTCCGGTGATTACATGAAACCAATGCTTGACGGTGAATTTACGGTTCGCGATGGCGCATTATTTGACTATTTACGTGAACTTCATTCTTCAGAAGAGATGACGATCGAACCATCATCATGCGCAACGTTTGAAGGTCCAGTTAAATTATTTGAAAATAAATATGCTAAGCAATTCATGAAAGATAATGGATTGGATCAAATTCAAGATAATATCGTTCATCTTGCATGGGCTACAGGGGGTTCGATGGTTCCGGATGAAATTAATCAACAAAATCTTAAAACACATTTAGATGATTAGAAATCAAGTTTTTAAGCAGATCGAAAGTTGTTTTTAAACAACTTTCGATTTTTTTATGGTTAATTGAAATAATTATAAAAAATCTAATTTTATGTTAATTAAGGGGTAAAGTAAAAATTAGTTAGAATATCAACAATTAATCATTGCTAAGGAAAGAAAACAAAAATTATTTTCTCATAATTATCAAATTTATTGGATAATACGTTGTAATCGCTTACACAAAATGTTATAAATAAACCTGTAAGGGAAATGATTTAAAAATGGAGATGATTTTATGGGAAGTCCAATTCATATTACTTCGGAAATTGGGAAGCTTGAGTCTGTTATTTTAAAACGGCCGGGACACGAAGTAGAAAACATTACTCCTGATACAATGGAAAGATTGCTTTTTGACGATATTCCATACTTGCCAATTGCTCAAGAGGAACATGATTTCTTTGCTGATACCTTACGTCAAAATGGCATTGAAGTTTTGTATCTTGAAAAATTGGCGGCTGAAGCAATTGAAGATCCTGAAATTAAAGATAAGTTCTTGGAACAAATGATTAGTGAATCAGGATACTTAAGCGGTCCGATCCATGATGCTTTAAAAGAATACTTATTATCATTCAATACTCAAGATATGGTTAATAAGATTATGGCAGGTGTGCGGAAGAATGAAGTTGATTTAACTTATCAAACTTTGCAAGAAATGGCTGAAGATTCTGATTATCCATTCTACATGGATCCGATGCCAAATCTTTACTTTACCCGGGACCCTGCTGCATCGATTGGCGATGGATTATCAATTAACCGGATGACATTCAAGGCCCGTCAACGGGAATCAATGTTTATGGAATATATTATTAAGTATCATCCGCGGTTTGCTAACAAAGGTCTTCATGTATGGCGCAGTCGGAATCATACAAGCCACATCGAAGGTGGGGATGAACTTGTCTTAAGTGACCATGTATTTGCAATTGGAATTTCACAACGGACAACGGCAAATGCCATTGAAGACATTGCAAAACACTTATTTGAAGATCATAAGTCGAACTTTGATACGATCATTGCAATTAAGATTCCGCACAACCACGCAATGATGCACTTAGACACAGTGCTTACAATGATCGACTATGATAAATTTACCGTTCATCCAGCAATCCTTGATGAAGGCGGTAAAGTTGATACTTATACAATCCATCCAGGTAAGGAAGATGGAGAACTTGAAATTCAATATGACAATGATTTGAAGAAAGTTTTAAAGAAAGCATTGGGATTAGATGATTTAGATTTAATTCCAACTGGAAATGGCGATCCAGTTATCGCTGCTCGGGAACAATGGAACGATGGTTCAAACACATTAGCAATTGCACCTGGCGAAGTTGTTACCTATGACCGGAACTATGTATCAAACGAATTATTACGCAAACATGATATTTTAGTTCACGAAGTTCGTTCAAGCGAATTGGCTCGCGGTCGTGGCGGCCCACGGTGCATGTCAATGCCAATCGTTCGTCAAGATTTAAAAAAATAAAAATATAAGATAAAGGGGAATTTGAATTATGAGTAATTTTAAAAATGTTTTTCAAGGTCGGAGTTTCTTAGCATGTAAAGATTTCACACCAGATCAAATCAATTACTTAATTGATTTTGCTTTACATTTGAAAGAATTAAAGAAGAATCATATTCCTCACCGTTACCTTGAAGGCAAGAATATCGCATTATTGTTTGAAAAGACATCAACCCGGACACGTTCATCATTCGTTGTTGCTTCACATGATTTAGGTGCAAATGCAGAGTTCATGGGCAAGGATGATTTACAACTCGGAAAGAAAGAATCAATCGAAGATACAGGAAAAGTTCTTGGAAGCATGTTTGACGGAATTGAATACCGGGGATTCGCTCAAAAGGATGTTGAAGAATTAGCTAAATATTCAGGTGTTCCGGTATGGAATGGCTTAACCGACGAATGGCACCCAACTCAAATGATCGCTGACTTCATGACAATTAAAGAAAAATTCGGTCATTTGAAAGGCTTAACATTAACATTTGTTGGTGATGGCCGGAATAACATGGCTAATAGCTTATTAGTTACAGGTTCAATGCTTGGTGTTAATGTTCGCATCTTAGCACCAAAGGAATTACATCCTGCAAAAGAAATCGTTGAAATGGCTGAAAAATTTGCCAAGGAATCCGGTGCAAAGCCAGTTGTTACTGATGACATCGAAGAAGGTGTAAAGAACACAAACGTAATTTACACAGATGTTTGGGTATCAATGGGTGAAAGCAACTGGGAAGAACGGGTTAAACTCTTGAAACCTTACCAAGTTAACATGGAAATGTTCAAGAAGAGCGGCACTCCAGATGACCAAATCATCTTCTTGCACTGCTTACCAGCATTCCACGACACAAATACCGAATATGGTAAAGAAATCAATGAAAAGTATGGTTTGACATGCATGGAAGTTACAGATGATGTCTTCCGTTCAAAATATGCATGGCAATTCACTGAAGCTGAAAACCGGATGCACTCAATTAAAGCAATTATGGCTGCTACATTGGGAAACTTATACATCCCATCAGTTAAGATTGATGACTAATCAAAAAATTTAATGTGAGGATATTTTATTTAGTAAGGGGTCGATTACAATGGGCAAAAGAATTGTAGTTGCTCTTGGGGGAAATGCCATCGTTACCAAGACAGGAACAGCCGATTCACAAATTCAATCAATCAAAGGGACGATGAAGACACTTGCTCAATTTATTGCGGCGGGTGATGAATTGGTAATTACTCATGGTAACGGTCCTCAAGTTGGAAATTTGCTGCTGCAAGAGATCAATGGAAGTACGGAAAAGAATCCCGCAATGCCACTTGATACGTTAGTTGCAATGACCCAGGGAAGTATTGGTTATTGGATGCAAAAAAGCTTAGACGAAGTTGTTCAAGATCAAAAATTGAACAAATCAATCGCAACGGTAGTTACACAGGTTGAAGTCAATGGGGATGATCAAGCTTTTGAAAATCCAAGTAAACCAATTGGACCATTTTATTCGAAAGAAGAGGCCGCTGAACAAATGGCGCTCCATCCAGACTATGTTTTCAAAGAAGACGCTGGACGCGGATACCGCCGGGTTGTTCCATCACCGAAACCGTTAAAGATCGTTGAAGCGCCAGTAATTGAAAACCTATTGGCAAATGGAATTGTTCCAGTTGCTGCTGGCGGCGGCGGTGTTCCGGTTGTCCGAAATGAAGATGGTGACCTTCATGGGGTCGAAGCAGTAATTGATAAAGACTTCAGTGCTGCTAAGTTAGCCGAAAATGTAAATGCAGATGAATTGATAATTTTGACAGCCGTTGATCATGTATTTGTAAATTACAATCAACCGGATCAAAAAGCACTAACCAATGTTACCGTTGACGAATTAAAGCAATACATTGATGAAGGACAATTCGCAGCAGGAAGTATGCTTCCAAAAGTTCGCGCAGTGATTGATTTTGTAGAAAATACAGGTAAAAAGGCAGTAATTACTTCGCTGAAAAATGTAGATAAATTGATTGCTGGCGGAACAGGAACAGTTATTACTAAATAATAAATAAAATCGTCAGCTTACCAGCTGGCGATTTATTTTTAGGAGATGAGGATATTATGGATAATGAAAAAAAGAACGGGATTAATGCATTTGGACTTGCAGCCTTGATCGTTAGTTCAGCAATTGGGACAGGAATCTTCGGGTTACCATCTCAATTGGCACAGGTTGCAGCTCCTGGACCAGCATTACTAGCTTGGCTGGTTTGTGGAATTGGTGTTTTAGCACTGGTATTATCACTAAATAACCTTGCTAAAAAACGCCCGGATATTGATTCAGGGTTATTCGGATATGCAAAGGCAGCATGTGGTCCATTAGGAGAATTCATGAGTGGCTGGACATACTGGATCTCCGCTTGGATTGGGAATTTGGCATTTGCAACTTTCTTAATGTCAGCCATCGGAAACTTTATTGGAATTTTTAAAGGCGGGCAAAATATTGCTTCCATTATTGCCGCAATCATCTTTTTATGGGTTTTGACGTTCTTCGTTAATAATGGGGTTGAAAGTGCCAACTTTGTAAATACGATCGTAACGATCTGCAAGGTAATTCCATTATTTGTATTTATCATATTAGTTGCGATGAGTTTTAAACTTGGAGTATTTACCGCTCACTTTTGGACTAACTTCGCTTCAAATGTGAAGGCAACGGGCGTAAATGGTTCCGTATACGGTCAAATTAAAAACAGTATGATGTCGATCATGTGGGTCTTCATTGGAATTGAAGGCGCATCAGTTCTTTCAAGCCGGGCAAAGTCACAAAAGGCTGCAAGTCAAGCAACGATCATTGGGTTTATTTCATTAGTTGTAATTTACGTCTTCTCAACAATTCTTCCATACGGGGTAATGAGTCAGGCAGCAATTGCCAAAGCCGCTCAACCTGCAATGGGAAGCATCTTGGAAGTCGCTGTTGGAAAATGGGCCGCAATTATTATTAACTTAGGAGTTATTATTTCAACCACTGGTTCATGGTTATCATGGACAATGCTTCCGGCAGAAACAACCCGGTTAATGGCTAAGGATAAGACATTACCTGCTTCATGGGGTAAATTGAACAAGAAGAAAGCACCGCAATTCTCATTGATTATTACAGCTGTTTTACAAACATTGTTCTTATTCTCAATGTTATTTACAATATCAGCATATAACTTTGCTTCAACCCTTGCCGCAGCAGCAATCTTGGTTTCATACATGTTGGTCGGTGTTTACCAAATTAAGTATTCATTCCAACACAAAGAATGGTGGCAATTCTTTATCGGTTTGGTTTGCGCAGGATTCGAAATTATGGCAGCGGTACTCTCTGGATGGCAAGACTTGTTACTTTTAACAATTTCATTCTTGCCGGGTTTTGTATTGTATTACATGGCTTCCAAAGAAGACAAGCATCAGATTACTTCGCGCGAAAAGATCGTGATGGCAGTTGTTTGTGCTTTAGCAATTCTTGCCATTATCTTCCTATTTACAGGTAAGATTTCGATTAATGGATAATTATTATATTAAATGCTACAGACTAAAGAGACTGTAATTTTACAGCCTCTTTATTGTTTATAAATATTTATTTGCAAAATTTACTTGCATACTGATAAAAGCTTTTTAATAACGCCTTATGTTACAATAAAATTATCTTATAACAAGTAGGGAGGATTTTTATGAGTAAATCAAAAAAGAAGCATAAGTTTAAGATGCCTTCTGCATTCACAATTCTGTTTTTGATCATTATAATCATGGCAGTTCTTTCATGGATTATTCCAGCAGGAGCATATCAAACCAAGGGCGGCAACATTGTTGCGGGATCATATCATCGCGTAGCACAACACCCGCAGGGACTTTGGGACATTTTTATGGCTCCGATTATCGGAATGATTGGGGATAAATCAACTGAAGGGGCAATTTCAATTTCATTATTTATCCTTGTTATTGGTGGCTTTTTGGCAGTTGTAAATAAGACAAAAGCCCTTGATCAAGGAATTGGTTCGATCGTAAGCAAGTACAAGGGGAAGGAAAAAGCTTTAATTCCAATCTTAATGATTTTATTTGCTTTAGGTGGAACAACTTTTGGAATGTCAGAAGAAACCATTGCTTTTTATCCACTTTTGATTCCAGTAATGATCAGTTGCGGTTTTGATTCAATGGTTGCTTTGGGAATTATTATTATTGGATCACAGGTTGGATGTTTGGCATCAACCGTTAATCCATTTGCTACCGGGGTTGCATCTCAAAGTTTAGGAATTTCTCCTGGAGATGGTTTAGTCTCACGTGTTATTTTATTAGTAATTACGTTAACGATCAGTATTATTTACGTATATCACTATGCATCAAAAATTGAAAAAGATCCCAAAAAATCAGTCATTTATGATCAACGAGAGGCCGATTATGAACATTTTAATATCGCCGACATGAATGATGATGAAGTTAAAATGAGCAAACGTCAAAAACGAGTAATTACCGTATTCATTTTGACATTTGTAATTATGATTTTCGGATTGATTCCATGGGATAGCATTAATAAGCATTTTACATTTTTTAATTCGTTTACAAAATGGTTAACAAATTTGCCAGTTCTTGGAACGCTTGTCGGAAAAGATATCACTCCTTTTGGTTCATGGTATTTCTCTGAAATTACAATGTTATTCTTTTTCATGGCAGTTTTGGTTAAATTTCTCTATAACATGAGTGAAGAAGATTTTGTGAATACATTTTTAAGCGGGATGGCAGATTTTATCAGTGTTGCCATGGTTGTTGCGGTAGCACGGGGAATTCAAGTAATTATGAATAATGGAATGATTACAGGAACAATTTTGCATTGGGGGGAATTAGGACTTCAACACTTATCAAGTAGTGCATTCAGCATTATTGCCTATATTTTCTATATTCCAATGTCATTTTTAATTCCATCGACATCAGGACTGGCATCCGCAACAATGGGAATCATTGGTCCGTTAGGAGAATTTGCCCATGTTGCTGGTAATGTAGTTGTCACTGCTTTTCAAGCTGCATCCGGCTGGGTAAACTTAATTACGCCAACATCAGCTGTTATCATGGGTGCTTTAGCGATTGCACGTGTAGACATAAGCAAATGGTGGAAATGGATTTCTAAATTGATGGTAATTTTGTTTGTTGTTACATGTATTTACCTTGGAGTTTTAGCAGTATTGTAATTCGAATCGTGCTTAAGGAGGATTTAAAATGAGAGATTTAATTAGTAATGCAATTCGCAAACAGGCACTTGAAGCACTTAAGACAATGATTTCACAACCATCTTTTAATCAAGAAGCTGAAAAGAATGCTCCTTTTGGAAAGAATATTCGGTTAGCTTTGGATAAAATGATGAAAATTTGCAAAGATTTAGGATTTACTACATATGAAGATCCTGAGGGATACTACGGTTATGCCGAAATTGGTGAAGGTTCAGAAACGTTTGGGATTATTGGACATTTAGATACAGTTCCTGCTGAAAACGTTGATGAATGGAATCACGAACCATATAAAGGGATAATTGAAAATGATATAATTTATGGACGTGGTGCTCAGGATGATAAAGGGCCAACAATTGCTGCTTTGTTTGCTGTTAAGGCATTAATGAAAGATGGTTACAAATTTAATAAAAAAATTCGTTTCATTTTTGGAACTGATGAAGAAATCTTATGGCGCGGAATTGAAAAATACAATGAAAAGGAATCTCAAATCGATTTAGGATTTTCGCCAGATGCAGAATTCCCAGTTACATATGCAGAAAAAGGGTTGCAACAAGCATATTTAATTGGACCTGGAACTGATCAATTAAAAGTTGAAGATAAAGGTGCATTTAATGCGGTTCCTGCACAAGCATTTTATAACGGATCAAAACTTGATAAAGTTAAGGCTGCATTAGATCAATTTGGCTTTGAATATAAAGAACAAGGTGACGGAATTCTTGTTTTAGGAAAGACGGTTCATGCAATGCTTGCACCTCAAGGAATTAATGCGGTTACTCGGCTAGGGATGGCCTTAGCTCAAGTTTTTGATTTTAAACCGCTTGATTTCATTGGTGATTTAAAGGAAGATGCAACAGGAGCAAATATTCTTGGTAAAGTTTCGGATGCAACAGGAGACTTGACGTTTAATATTTCAAGTTTGGAAATCAATGAAAATGAAACGCGGATGCAACTTGATATGCGAATTCCATCAACGATTGATCATGATAAATTGATTGAAAAATTGAGCGAAACAGTTAAGAAATATGATTTACAATACAAGCATTACGATTATCTTGCCCCGCTTCATGTTCCTGCAGATTCGAGGTTGGTTCAAACATTAATGGATGCCTATCGTGATAAGACTGGTGATGAGGATGCTCAACCGCAAATTTCAGGAGGAGCAACTTTTGCACGGACAATGAATAATTGTGTTGCTTTTGGAGCAATGTTGCCGTCAACTCCTGACTATATGCATCAAACCAATGAACAATGGTCAGTTGCTGATTTTAACAAAGCGATGGATATTTATGCTGAAGCCGTTAAGCGCTTATGTGTTGATTAAAAAGTTATAAAAATGCAATAGAAATGGGCATGTTGTAAGAAGAGTTTCATTTACAACATGCCCGTTTTTTTATTAAAATGAGAAATCATTTTCTTTTAATTTTCTTTGGGTGAATCCCCATGTAATTAATTCGGCAATCAAGGTAATTCCTTCAATTATTGCCAAGCTAAGCCATACGCCGTTAATCCCATATATTTTGGCTGAAAGAGGAACGATGATCAAAGGAAGAATATATCCCCGAAGAATAACCATTGCAATTGAGGTATATGAATTTTTAATTGCTGAGAAGAAAATATTAAAAACAACGTTTAAACTTGAAAATATTAAACTAATTAGTAACATTTTCATTCCGGAATTTGCAAGCTTAATAACTTTAAAATTTGATGCAGCATTGAAGAAATCGATAATCAGGTGACTGTTAAAACATACGAATGACAGACAGGCAATTCCAAGCAGTTCAGCAATTATCAGTCCAAAGTGCAGTCCGTGTTTAATCGTTTTGAAATTCCGATGCGCATATTCTTGACTGACGATTGGTTGGATTCCCTGAGCAACTCCCGTAAATAAAGCCAGTGCAACCAAGAGGACGTTGGCTGCGATACCATAAGCGGCAACGGCATTATTACCACTGACTTTAAGAAATACCCAGTTATAAATAAAGATTCCAACTCCAGTACTCATTTCTGTTAAAAATGATGGTAATCCAATCGAAAAGGTTTGCCGAAGATCGCTTAAAATGAAAGGATGACTTACGAGTTTCAAGTGATTTTCCTTTTTTCTAAAATGGGTCAGGATGATTAGGATACTGATGATCGGAGAAAAGCTGGTTGCCAACCCTGCACCGATCATTCCCATATTAAGACGTAAAATAAAAAGCCAGTCGAGAAAGATATTGGCAAGACTTGAAATCGTCATTGCAAACATCGCGGTTTTGGTTCCATGATCATTGCGAATAAATCCGAGTAAAAGATTATTAAAGATAAATCCAGGACCAAACAGGAGGACGGTTTGAACGTACTGGAAGGTCATTTTAAAAGTGGTTTGATCGGCTCCGAGTAAATGCGAAATTTGCGGAGCCCATAAAATTCCGAGTAAAGTAAAGACAAGTCCAATAATCAATCCCACGATCACCGTTTGCGTGTATGTTTTCGTTGAACGTTTGCGGTCTTGAATTTGATAAATTGTAAACAATGTTCCACCGCCCATTCCGAGAAGAAAACCAAGCCCATCCATTACGTTAAACAGCGGCATTGAAAGATTCATTACGGCAACGCCTAAAACGCCCATTTTTTGAGCAAC
>DWVG01000038.1 GCA_019120355.1 Candidatus Ligilactobacillus faecavium | reverse complement strand
TCAACTTTTGACAATTATCCGAATATCAAAGTATAAAAAAGACGAACTTTCAAAGACTGAAAGTTCGTCTTTCTTAATTTAACTTCTCAAATTAATCACGTGTTTTGTATAATTCGATCCGTTCCATCATTACATCAGCATAATCTTTCATTACCTTTTCTTGACGATCAATCAATTCCATTTCATCTTCAGGTAAATCTTCTTTATCAGTGATGTTATCAAGTTCTTTGATGCGTTGATTTACATGTTCAACATCTGCTGTTAAATCTGAAATTAATTCTTTATAATCTTTATTCATAATCCAATCCCTCCTTGATTACACTTTAAGTATATCTCATCTGACCCGAATATCATAATAAAAAGCCTTTTAAATATATGATTTTTCCATAACTTTCACAATAGTTATTAAATTCTATTGAATTTTTTCATTTTTGAGATAAAATAACCGTTATGCAGTGACTACCTTTTCTTATTCTAATTAAATTCTTAAAACCTTTTATAATATCACTCACTGCTAAAAAAAGGATTGTGCCATTTGGCGCAATCCTTTTTGTCTATTGTCGCGAACGATGACGCGTCTGATGTTGTCGTGCCTTAATCAATTCGTTCTGCTTAATTTTCATTTGTTGCAATTCAGATTCAATTTCCGTTAAAACTTCAATTTCTGTTTTTTGGATATCCAATAAATGCGGCCACTGAACTTCATTTAACTGGTCGACTTTCTTATGCAAATTCCGTAATTCCATTTCAGTCTTTTGATTCGTTTTATAATCGTTTTCAGCATCGAACCGATCACGTTCAGCTTGCCGGTTTTGACTCATCATAATGACCGGTGCTTGTAAAGCTGCCAAACAGCTCAAGAAAAGATTCAATAAGATAAACGGATACGGATCAAAGTGAATTCCGAAAATATGTAACGTATTCGCCGACATCCAAACAAACAGAAAAATACAAAAGGCAATGATAAAGCCCCAACTTCCGGCATACTTAGCTAAGGCATCCGCAATTTTTTGGCCACGCGTTAATTTCATACTGTTGGTGTTCTTAACGACGTAGTGATTACTGTTGAGGTTTTTTTCAAGCGCATCATTGATTTTCCGGTTAGAATCCAAATCCTCATTGATCATGTTCTCAAGGTTGCTTAACCGAATATGTTGCAAATCGTTTAAACAAATAAACGAGGATGGCTTGACATTTGAATACTCTTCTTTAATTTGCTGAGTTAAATCGTGACCCAAACTTCGCAGGTAAAAACCTTCCATCACTGAATAGTGTTTTCCGCAAATAATGCACGTCGCATTCATCTTTGCTGCCATTTTACCACCCTTTTCCTTGAAAAATTTATAACATTTGAATTTTAACATAGTTGTTTGAAAAGTAAATTAAAACGTTGCCGGGTTCTTCAAAAAAGCACCCATAATTTGATTAAACTTGTCTGGAATTTCCGCTTGAACATCGTGACCGGCGCCTTCAACTGCCAACGCATGGATGTGTTGCGGATTAAGCCGCTCCATTACTTCAGCAAACCGGTAATCGAAAAATGGACTTTGGATTGAGCTGACAAGCAGTGTATCAACTTGAGTATGTTTCAATGCATTGCGCCAATCTGCCCGCGCCTCATTAACTAATAATCCGAGATTTTCCTTTAACCGAAACGGCTTTTGCTTCTTTGCCGGATGGTATCGTTGCCAGATTCGATCATCAAGTCCATTCAATGTTTCGTGAACCTTACGCTTTTTTAATAAGTTAGTCCGATAATTATCGTCCGTTACATCCAAAAAACCATACGGCCATTCAAAGTTGCTCAACATTTTTGGCGGCTGATCGATGCCCATTGCACCGCTTAATTTGAAACTTGGATAGTATCCGAGAAAGCCGTAAACGACTCCCGCACCCATTGAATGGCCAATCAAAAACGGTTTTTTCAAATGCAATTGGGTAATTAGATCATGCAGGTCCTGCACCAAGTCCATCACCTGAACTGACCCAGCAACCGGCTGGGAGGCACCGTGGTTTCGTTGATCATATACGATTGCTTCATATCCATGAGCGACAAGCCAACTGACTTGACCAACCCAAATTTCTTGAATTCCGCCAAACCCGTGAACTAAAACCACCGGCTGGCCTTTTCCGTATCGGTGGCAATCTAAAGCGACGCCATCACGCATTTTAATTTTCATTACAATTTCCTTTTCTGTTTTGGATCTCTTAAAAAGACATAGTTTTCATCATCAGAATATTGCGGAGTGAATTGATAACCGAAATCATTAAAATTCACGATTTCATGATAATCGTGAATATCATTTTCAGCCATATAACGAACCATTTCACCTCGGGCCATTTTGGCATACGTGTTATCTTGAATTACCTTACTTTTTTGCTCATTATAGTAACCAAAGACACATGAAATCATTTTAACATCCGTATTCTTCATGTATCGACCTACTTGATAAGCGTACATTTTTGATGCCAAGTTAATGATCAAATCATCATCCTTGGTCAATAAATCAAACCAAGTTCGGTTCCAAAATTCATGCAAATTCCGCGTCCCGTTAACATGAGCCTTTGCTTTCATTTCAAGTCGATATGGGACAACGCCGTCGAACGGGCGCAACACCCCGTAAAAACTTGAAAGAATCCGCATGTTTTGCTGAATATAATCTAATGCAGGCTGCGTAAACAAATCCGGTGCCATATACTGATATTGCAAACCGCAAAACGCTAAAATTGCTGGTGTCTGATATTCACTCTTCAGGTCCATTGACTTTAGCCGTTCAGCATTTAATTGAAATAGCTTATCGCTTGTATGCCACAACTTTTTGAGTTCATCAGTCGTCAACGATTTCATGTAATTCATAATTTCTTCGGCTTGCGACAGCATCTGCGGCTCGGATAAGACATCAAAGGTATCAGTATCGACCTGCATTTGCTTAGCAGGTGAAATAATAATTTTCATTCTGCACCTCTTCTATTTTGCCAGCAGTTTCTCCATTAACTTGATTTGTGATGGATCACTGTTATTTAAACTGACCGTTCCTTGATCAGATGTCATTGACAATTTATGAATTGCTTCCAGCTGATGTTTTAATTGCCGTGCAGCCCCATTACTGCCATCATAAATCGCAACATTCTGACCAACAACTTCCTGAATTGCCGCTTGAACAAACGGGAAATGAGTACATCCCAAAACCACGGCATCAACGGGCAACTTATCATCTAAAATTTGATGTAAATAATTCTTTACGTTAGTTGAATCGAGTTCGCCGTGTTCAACATATTCAACTAAATCCGGTGCTGGGACCTTAATGATTTCAGCATTCGAACCTAACTCGCGAACTCGGTTTTCAAACTTGCTCCCTGCCAACGTTAATTCCGTTGCCATTGCAATAATTTTTCCGTGCGGATAGTCGATTGCCGCTGGCTTAATTGCCGGTTCCAGTCCGATAATCGGCAGATCATATTCTTCCCGTAGTCGAGCCGCTGCCGCACTGGTTGCCGTATTGCAAGCAATCACAACGGCTTTGACATTGTATTGATCAATCAACATCTCGACAACATTCTTTGTAAGTCGATAGACATCTTCCGCGGTGCGGGTCCCATATGGTGCATTGGCGGAATCACCAAAGTAAACATAATCTTCATTCGGCATCAACTTAATGATTTCTTTAAGGACACTTAATCCTCCCAACCCGGAATCCATCACCCCGATTGGTTGTTTTTCAGCTTTCGTGTTCAAAGTTCTTACCTCTAATTATTTCTTACTTGATTTCTTTTTTGAGCGTCCATTCGCAACAATGATCTGTGTATGTGGACTAAACATTTTTCGTTGCTCAGCGGTTGGTTCCCGATCTGTAATAAACGTTGAAATGATATCCAACGGACAGATCCGGTAGTATGATTTATTGACGAATTTTTGGTGTTCAGCAACCAAAACAACTTTGCGCGCTTGTTGAGCAGCAACCCCTACAATTTCGGCATCTCCCTGATCAAGCAGATAAACCCCATTCTTATCGATTCCGGAAGCCGCAATAAACGCCGTATCAAAAACGATATTTTGAAGTTCTTTGACCGCTAAGTTTGAATAGAAATAACGGTTTTCGTGGTTAAGCGTTCCGCTTGAAATCTTAACCGTTGTTTTATTATGATCTGATAACGCAATACAGTTATCAAGTGAGTGCGTGTGAACAGTAAGGGCCATATTCAAATTCTGACATGTCTTCAATAAAATTGTTGAGGAGCCAATAAAATAAACGTGATGCGGCTTAAAATATTTTAACGCCTCCATCGCGATCCGCGTTTTTTCCTTGGTAAATTGTCCTAACCGGCTTTGATAATTCGGGACACTGCGTCCGAAATCCAACGGTAAAATTCCGCCGTGAGTCCGGCGAACTTCACCCCGTTCCGTAAGCAGTACAATATCACGCCGCGCAGTATCTTGAGAAACGTCGAATTCATCCATAATATCTTTGGTTGTAAGTTCTTGCCGTTCCTCTAGCAATCGTTTAATTAGCTCAATTCTTTTTTCCTGAATCAAAATGACACCTCATTCCGTTCTAATCGGTAACATTTCAATTATAGTCTTAACATTACGGATATTCAATAATTATAAGTAAATCCTTAAATTTCATGAATAAAAAAGGTTGTGATATTTGATCACAACCTTTTTAAGATCTTTATCTGATTTTAAATGACCTATTCAGCCTCTTCACCGAGCAACTTTGCAATTTCAATTACAAGGTCCGTTGCCTTTTCCATTGTATTAACATCGGCAAATTCAAACCGGGAGTGCATGTTATCTGCCCCAGTAAAGACATTAGGTGTTGGAATGCCCATAAATGAGATCTTTGAGCCGTCTGTTCCACCACGAACTGGGTAAATATCTGGCTTGATGTCTAAGTTTTCCATGGCCTTCTTAGCAACATCCACAACGGTCATGTCCTTTTCGATGACCTCACGCATGTTGTAATATTGATCGTTCATATCAATGATTACGCGTTCTTGACCGAATTCATCATTCATCTTCTTGGCGATGTCTAACATTATTTGTTTGCGTTGTTCGAATTTTTCACGATCGTGATCGCGGATAATGTAAGCGGCGCGGGCTTCATCAATTGCACCATCTAATGAAAGCAAAAGGAAGAATCCTTCACGCCCTTCAGTCTTTTCAGGAACTTCGTCAGCCGGTAATTGACGGTCAAATTCCATTGCAAGCTTCAAAGCGTTAACCATGACACCTTTTGCGGTTGCAGGGTGAACATCCTTTCCTTTAAACGTAATCTTCGCACTAGCAGCGTTAAATGTTTCATATTCAAGTTCGCCGATTGGACCGCCATCAACGGTGTATGCAATGTCAGCCCCGAAGTCCTTGGTATCAAAGTGGTCAGCACCCGTTCCGATTTCTTCGTCCGGGCCAAAACCGACTTCGATTTCGCCGTGCTTGATTTCTGGATGGTTGATCAAGTATTCCATTGCAGTCATGATATCCGCAATTCCGCACTTGTCATCTGCTCCAAGCAAAGTGTCGCCGCTTGTTGTAATCACGGTGTGACCCTTTGACTTCTTCAAATTTGGAAATTCTTTTGGCGATAATGAATATTCGGTATCGCCTAACTTGATATCTGATTCGCCATCATAGTTTTCAATAATTTGCGGTTGCACATTTTCAGCATTGAAATCAGCCGTATCCATGTGTGAAATAAAGCCGACTTTCTTAGCAGTTTTTCCTGCCGGAAGATTGCTTGGCAATGTTGCAAAAACATAGCCGCTTTGATCATTCAAACGGACATTTTGCATTCCAATTTGCTTTAATTCAGCCATTAAATCCTTTGCAAATTCAACTTGTGATTGAGTTGATGGAATCGTTGTTGAATTTTCATCTGACCGCGTGTTTTTCTTAACGTATGAAACAAAACGCGGAATTAAGTTTTCGTATTTTGCCATCTTTTTCAGGCCTTTCTTTAATTGATTTGAATATGTCTTAATGATACCGTTTTTACTCTTTTATTGTCAACTTTTCTAACATGAAAAGAGGCTGCGACGCACGCCACAGCCTCTCCCAATTTTACATAAACTGATATGGATTTGTATTTAATTGCGATTGATAAATGTCAATTTGCCAGTCATTTTCCTGATCCCACTTTTGGAACAACTTTGTCAAATGCGGTTTGCATTCAGATTCAATGTAATGTCCTGCATCAACAGCACTCATTCCAGAAGCTAAGATATCATGACCAACATGATACGATACATCACCAGTCAGATATAAATCAGCATTTTTACTCAAAGCTTGCAGATAGAACCGTGCCCCTGAACCGCCGAGCAATGCGATCCGTTGAACTTTTTGATCAATATCCTTTGAGATAACACGCACGCCTGGAATATCAAAGACTTCTTCACACTTCAATGCAAATTCTTTAACCGTCATCGGTTCGGGAAGATTTCCGACTCGACCCATGCCGTATTCTTGACCAAGGCCGTTAACTTCATGCAAATCATACATGAAATCTTCTTGCGGATGATTATCCTTCATGGCCTTTAAAACTTGAGCTTTAATTCGTGCAGGGAAGAAGACTTCAATTTTTTCTTGAACAACTTCAACCATTTCATTCTTATCATCGCCACTGTAAGAATGTTCATCATCGCGTGGGATAAACCGGCTGGTACCCGTCAATGAGTATGAGCAATCGCGGTAGTTAGCTAAATTACCAGCCCCGGCAGCATTTAACGCATGCCGCATTGAATCTGCCGTGTTTGATTGGGTAAAGACTGCAAGTTTGTACATCTTTTCTTCCCGGGTCGGCATCATTGGAATCGTGTCTTGAAGATCGAACAAATCAGCTAACCAATCATTCATTCCACCATTGGCATTATCAAGATTGGTGTGTGCCCCATAAACTGTAATGTTATGCTTGATCAATTCAGCATACATTTGATTTTGCGGAATCGACAAATCAAATGGTTGGACTGGTCGAAACATTGCTGGATGGTGGGCAAAAATGAAATCAACATGCTGGTCGATTGCTTCTTGAACCGTCTCCGGCCGTACATCTAACGTGACCATCATTTTGTGAACTTCTTGATTTAAATCACCAAGTTGAAGGCCAACCGGATCGCCATCTTCAGCCATCCATTTGGGTGCAAATTCTTCAAACCGGGAAACAATATCTTTAACTTTTACCATTGGCTAACACCCCTCTAATTAATTCGTTCTCAGCTTTTAACTGAGCAAGTCGCTGGGTCGGCGGATTTGTTGCCTTTTGCATTTGATTAATTGCCTTTTCGTTCTTTTCAATTTCCTTTTCCCATTTTTTCATAAAAGCATCATTTTGATGATGCCTTAAAATCGGACCGAAAAAGAGATCTTCAGAACTTAATTGCATTGGCTGATGAGCATATTTAGCAACAATAATCTCGTAAATGTGACCATCTTCCTCAAGAATATCTTCATGCGTGATCAGATAATGATTTACTTGAAGCCATTGCCGTAAAACATTACTTCCGACATTTGGTTGCAAAATCAATAGTGGATGATTTTGCAACTTGGATTTGTCTTTTTCCAAAATATTGCGGATCAACGTTCCACCCATGCCGCAAATGGTAATCGTATCAATTTGATCATCATCTTCAATGGCCTTCAATCCATCAGCAAAGCGCGGAAAAATTTTTTCTTCCAAATGCTCACGCTGGATTTCGTGAACCGCATTTTCATACGGACCTTTTACGACTTCGCCAGCAACTCCATAATCAATTATATGATTAATTGCTAAATTGGCGGGTAAATATGCATGATCCGACCCAATGTCAGCTAACCGAGCTCCCTTGGGAACATACGCGGCCGCTTTTGCTAATCGTTTTGATAAATGATATGTGTCCAAAACTAAACCTCGTTTATCTCATGAAATCTTTTAACTGCTTTGACCGTGACGGATGGCGCAACTTCCGCAATGCTTTAGCTTCGATCTGCCGGATCCGTTCCCGTGTTACGCCAAAGACCTTTCCAACTTCTTCAAGGGTTCGAGTCCGCCCATCATCAAGGCCGAACCGTAACCGTAAAACATTTTCTTCCCGGTCGGTTAATGTATCGAGAACGTCATTCAATTGTTCCTTCAATAATTCATAAGCCGCATGATCGGCGGGACTGGTTGCATCTTGGTCTTCAATAAAGTCTCCCAAATGCGAGTCATCCTCTTCCCCAATTGGCGTTTCAAGTGAAACTGGTTCTTGGGCGATTTTCAAAATGTCCCGCACTTTTTGTGTCGGCATATCCATTTCAGCCCCGATTTCTTCCGGAATTGGTTCCCGCCCAAGGTCTTGCAACATTTGCCGTTGGATTCGAATCAACTTATTGATTGTTTCAACCATGTGAACTGGAATCCGAATTGTCCGGGCTTGGTCAGCGATTGCACGCGTAATGGCTTGCCGGATCCACCAGGTTGCGTAGGTTGAGAACTTAAACCCTTTCCGGTAATCAAATTTTTCAACGGCTTTCATCAACCCCATATTTCCTTCTTGGATCAAATCAAGCAATGACATTCCGCGACCAACGTACCGCTTAGCAATTGAAACAACTAGCCTCAAGTTTGCTTCGGCAAGGTGTTGTTTTGCTTCCTCATCGCCTTGTTCAATTTTCAATGCCAATTCTTTTTCTTCGTCAGCCGAAAGCAATGGTACCCGACCGATTTCCTTTAAGTACATCCGAACCGGATCGTTGACTTTAACTCCAGATGATAATGACGATGAAGTTTCCTTCTTTGCTTCTTCAGCAGTATGGTCAGCCGCTTTTAAACTGGCTTTACTTGGTTCACCATTTTCATCAACCACTGAAATGCCGGCATCTTCGACATGTTCAATGATTTTATCCATTTGGTCGGCATTCAAGTTCATCGGTTCAGCAAACTGTTTGTTGAGTTCGTCATATTGAACTTTTCCTGCCTTTTTGTATTCTTTGATCAGTGAATTCAATTTGCTCTTAAATTCTTTTTCATTCATTTTTGAATCTGCCAAGTTGGATTCCTCCTTTAGTTTCGATCCCATTCGAAATATCTTAGTTCACTTTATTTTCTAGTCAAGAAAGTCCTTCAACTGTTTTGACCGTGACGGATGGCGCAGTTTCCGCAATGCTTTGGCTTCGATCTGCCGGATCCGTTCCCGCGTTACGCCGAAGACCTTTCCGACCTCTTCAAGGGTCCGGGTCCGCCCGTCATCAAGCCCAAACCGTAACCGCAAAACATTTTCTTCCCGATCCGTTAACGTATCAAGGACGTCATTGAGTTGTTCCTTCAATAATTCATAAGCGGCGTGGTCAGCTGGACTCGTTGCATCCTGATCTTCAATGAAGTCCCCGAGGTGCGAGTCGTCCTCTTCCCCAATTGGCGTTTCCAAGGAAACCGGTTCTTGCGCGATTTTCAAAATATCCCGGACTTTTTGGGTCGGCATATCCATTTCAGCCCCGATTTCTTCCGGAATTGGTTCCCGGCCTAAATCTTGTAACATTTGCCGTTGGATCCGAATCAATTTATTGATTGTTTCAACCATGTGAACCGGAATCCGAATCGTCCGGGCTTGATCAGCAATTGCCCGTGTAATAGCTTGCCGGATCCACCAGGTTGCATAAGTTGAAAACTTAAACCCTTTGCGGTAATCGAATTTTTCAACCGCCTTCATCAAGCCCATGTTTCCTTCCTGAATTAAATCAAGAAAAGACATTCCACGGCCAACATATCGTTTAGCAATTGAAACAACCAGCCGTAAGTTGGCTTCTGCCAATTTCTTTTTCGCTTCCTCATCGCCCTGTTCGATCTTTAAAGCCAGGTCGATTTCTTCATCCGCTGTTAACAGGTTGACCCGCCCGATTTCTTTTAAATACATCCGAACCGGATCATTGATCTTGACACCAGATGGTGCTGAAACGTCTTTTTTGGCTTCTTCAGCAGTGTGATTAGCGGCTTTCAAACTGGCTTTGCTTGGTTCACCGTTTTCATCAACGACTGAAACCCCAGCATCTTCGACCCGTTCGATCAACTTATCCATTTGATCAGCATCAAGGTGCATCGGTTCAGCAATTCGTTTGCTTAATTCATCGTATTGAATTTGGCCTTTTTTCTTATATTCTTTAATTAAAGCATTAACTTCTTTTTTAAATGTCTTTTCATCAAATGCTGGTTCTTCAGTTTGAACTTTCTTCTTTGCAGGCATTCTCAATTCCTCCTATTAGTCTCCTGATTTCATTAAATCTTTCTGCCGCAAAAGATTCGTTTTTTCCATAATTAATGACATTAGGTTATCGCTATCATTCATCCGTTTAGCCTTCTTGATTTTTTCATCAAGCCGTTTAATTTTCTCATCAAGCGGGTATTCATTCATAATCAGCGAAATGCAATCCTCAATTTCCTGATCAGTTGCCATTCCTTGATACTCTTCCATCAAAAGCTCAGTTGCAAGCGAATGCAATTGATCATCACTTACCATTTCCAAAAACTTGGCATCATCAAATTCTTCATCATGATTAAAGTACTCCTCAGCTAACAAATAAAGGGTTTGGTAACTTTGATGAATGAAATTAAAATCTTCAAGTTCGCGGACCTTAAACCACACATCACGTTCATGCAACATCCGATAAAGCAATAACCGTTCAGCCCGTTCAACGCGCGAATACTTCGGCTTTTCAAAGGACTCGGCAATCGTTGTGATTGTCTTTTGATAATTGGTAAATTCCGATTCCGGTGATTGCGCACTTGCCCTTTGATTGGTCTTTTCCCGCGCCTGTTGTTCAGCCATCAGCGATTGCAATTGGCTTTCAAGATTACGGTATTCAACGCCAAACTTTGATGCCAATCGATTCAAATATAAGTCACGTTCGATTGGATCCTTGACCGTTACTAACTCCTTCAAAATATCAGAAATATATGCTAACTGGTCATTTTCATTTTCAAGATTCCGGTTGCGCGCATAAAAGTGCATGAAAAAACTTAACGGTGTTTCATGCTGATTTTGCACAATTTCACGAAACTTTTCTTCGCCATACTTTTTAACGACTTCATCCGGGTCAAGTTTATCTGGTAAATTAATAACTTCCAGGTCAAAGCGTTCACTTGGACGAATGATTTCTAAGGCGCGTTTCGTCGCGTTTTGCCCGGGATCATCGCCATCATAGCAAATTGAAAGTTTCCGCGCTTGATGCGCTAAAATTCCAATTTGTTCATCCGTTAAACTCGTTCCCATTGACGCGACACCATTTTTAACTCCAGCGCGATAAGCCGCCAAAACATCCATAAATCCTTCAAAAAGAATCACTGATTTGGTTTGGCGAATCGTCGCTTTTGCCTTATCCAAATTAAAGAGCACCCGTCGTTTATTAAAAATCGGGGTTTCAGGCGAGTTCAAGTATTTAGGAACCGTCTTATCTTCAGTATGCATTGCTCTTCCTGAAAAAGCGATTGGATGGCCATTCGCATCGTTAATCGGAAACATTACCCGGTCTTTAAAACGGTCGCTTAAATTGTCGACCGGATCATCGGCATTAAGCGAACGCTCAACAAATAGCCCTGATTTGCGTAAAACCTGATAATCGATTTGCTTTTCCTTAACGAAATTTTTCAAAATATCCGTCGTTGGAGCGAAGCCAAGATTAAATTCGTTGATCATGTCATCGTTTAATCCGCGTTGATGCAAATAGTTCAATGCTTCCTCGCCAAGCTCAGTATTTACCAAAATATGATGATACAGTTGTGTGGTTTGTGCATATAAACTGATGATTTTCCCATTTTCAGATGATTCAGCGGCATTTAATGACCCAAGCTGCGTATACTTCGGATCAAGCGAAATCCCGCTCATTTCGGCGACCTTTTGAAAAGCTTCCGGGAAGGTTAATCCTTCCGTTTCCATCACGAACTTAAAAACATTGCCGCCCCGATGACACGAGAAGCAATTAAAAATTTGTTTTTGTTCATTAACCGAAAACGATGGCGTTGTTTCCGGGTGGAAAGGACAAAAGCCGAACCAGTTTTTACCGGACTTGTGCAACTGCACTTTTTGACTAACGACATCCAAGATATTAACCTCTGATCGCACCTGATCAATCAGCTCTGGTGGAATCCGCATTTGACCTCTCCTCTCTAAAAAAGGGTAAAAAACACCCGCTGTTTACAGTCAAATAAAATAATACTCTGATCCAGAATCAAAGTCAAATATTTTAATTTAAAAAACAAGACTGTGACATAAGTCCAGCCTTGTTTTGATATTCAGCATAATCCCCTAAACAAACGCAAATTTCTTTAAGTTCAAACTCCTCCAAACCTTTCCTATGATCCTTGGCTTTTTCTTACAGCATTCCCACTTTCAACGTTGAGTTACCTCTTTATGCTGCTTGTTTTTCCATCGCATCTCATAATATTTTGCATCGGTTAATTCATCAACCTTTTCCGCAATTTTGATAAATTGTTCACGCTCATAAAACTTAATCGCCCGCGGATTTTCTTTGTAAACTTCGAGCTGCAATTCAGGTTTGATTTTTTTCACATAGTCTAATAATTGTTTGCCAATTCCACGTGATCGCATCCCTTTCTTTACAAAAATTCCTTCGATTATTGTTTGGTTTAAACCGATAAAACCAACTATTTGACCATCAACTTCAGCAACATAAATTTCAGCATGCAATAAAGCTGCTTTAACTTCTTCAAAGTTATTTTTCCAATATGCTGCCGGAATAAAAGAATGAGCTTCAATATTGGTTTTTAACCATATTTGCATGACAACTGCGAGATCTTGAGAGTTAAATTTTCGAATCATATTAAAACTTCCTTGACTTTAATTAACTAAAACGATCGTCAATCTTTTTTTAGATCGCACACATACAATTTATTTAAATAATTGTTTTTTATCAGTATTTACAGCCATGAAGAAAGGAAACCGTCTTACTTTCCATAACCTTTCGCCCCTTAAAAATTTTAGTAACAGAATTCAACTTCTTTTGTTGCTCTTAGAAATACACGCGATTAAATTCAATAAACTGATCAATTTTTACCTAACCTCATTTTAACCATTAACGCAAGCAAGATAACAGCTACCACTATCATCAAAGACCATGCTAAATTTAACTGACATTTGGTATTGTATAAAAACAATAATATTCCTGTTCCAACTGGAATACTTATCGTTACAATTGTATTAACCATTCCGGAAACAGGTGAAACTTTATCTTCTGGTACTGTATTTATTATCAAGCTTGCAAACCGGGGACTTATTTTCCCCGCAAAATAAGTTGTTATAAAAATCGTAATTAATAATAAATAACGTAGTTTACTTATATTTAAAGAATAAAGAAGAACTGTTCCGATAAAAAAAGGTAAAAGTAATGTTATTAGCCTTAATAAACTTACTTTCTTGAACAAATCATTTGGAGTCATTGTTCCTAATAACATTCCAAGAGTAAACGCAGCATTAACGACAGCTAACGTTATTCCATACGATCCAATTCGCATTGTCTTATGATTAAGAAAGTATATATTTTGAATAGAACTAATACTTCCTATTAGCATATTGATTAAAGAAATGACTATAACAAATCTTAGAATATTTTTACTTTGTTTTAGTTCTTTTAGCGTAACAATACTGTTTTGAAAGATTTTTTGAATACTAAAAATGTTTTCTTCTTTATTCTTTTCAACTATGCTTTTTCTCCCCATAATCAAAATAAGCAATGCTATAAAGAAGGTTATAATATTTATAATACCTATGTAAAAGTATTGGTAATCAAGTATTCCAATTAGTATTGCTCCATAACTTTGAGAAATAATATTTACAATACTAGTTAAGCCCTGTGACATTGACATCGCTACATTCATATTTTCTTTAGATACGTTTTCCTTGAATAATTTCAACTCAATTAAATAAGAATAATTACCGATTACTTCAGAAATCAAATTTAATATACATATTACAATAAAAATTACCATATTTTTCTGAATACATAACAATGCCGTAATTGCAGCAAAACAACATATTTGCCATATCTTATTAGTAATTAAAGTTCGAACCTGTTTTGTATTTCGATTTGCTAATTCTCCTAAAAATATACTAAATATAGATGGAAGAACAATATTTATTGATGCAATCGAAGTTGCCAAATTAAAATAATCTGGAATATGTGCGGCATAAATCACAAAGATAATCGTAAATAAATAATCCCCAATACTATTCAACACACTAGAATTCACTAATATTCGAAAAGGTTTATCCTTTAAATATAATTGTTTCATAAAATATCTCCATTTTCTTAGATTATAACAAAATTATATTACAATTAAATTTAAATTAGAATATTTTAAGTAAAAAAATACTGACGGTATAAATTATTCCGTCAGTATTCTTCCTAGGTGATTATTATTTAACGTTCAAATTATCTAATTCACCAAAATCTTTTGTTAAATCAGCAATTTGCTTTAATTGCAAGAGCCGATTTTGCTTTACATCTTCGTCCTTTGCCATGATCATGGTTGAATCAAAGTAATCGGTGATTGGTTCTTTCAATGATGCTAATTGATTGAATTTTTCTTCTAAATCAGCCTGTTCAAAGGCCGATGCAACCTTCTTGACCGCTTCGGCAAGTTTCTTTTCAGATTCATTTTCAAACAATTCAGCTTTCAAAACAGCATCGTCTTCAAAGTTTGGCGCTTTCTTTGCCATCCGGCCGACCCGGGTCAAAGCTTCGATTGTTTCCTTAAAGTCGTCGTCTTCAAGGTGCTTGCCAAGGATCTTAGCGGCTTCTTCAATGTCAACAAATGCATTTTCAGGGTTGGCAACTACCGTATCAAGCACATCGTGACGGAGTTGCTTATCGCCATTCATGATTTGAGCAAGCCGGTCGATGATAAATTGTTGCATGTCTTTTTGTTCATCGCCTGGCATGATGTTCTTGTACAAATCTGGCCGTTCGTTCATTGCATTTTCAACGAACTTCAACATCATTGGAACAGATAATTTCCAGTTGCGAGCAAGGGCAATGCGAACGATTCCTAAAGCTTGACGCCGCAATGCATATGGGTCATTTGAACCGCTTGGAATCATTCCAGCAGCAAAGAATGCTTGGATGCTATCGATCTTATCTGCAATTGATAATACCGCTCCAACCTTTGTAGCTGGTAATTCGCCTTCCGCACTAGTTGGCATGTATTCTTCACGGATTGCAGCTGCGACATTGTCATTTTCACCTTGCAAGCGGGCATAGATTTCACCCATGACTCCTTGCAATTCAGCAAATTCACCAACCATGCCGGTTACCAAATCAAACTTGTAAATTTGAGCTGCGCGGTCTAAATCAGCTAATTCTTGGTCGTTTAAGCCAACAAATTTTCCAATTTGGGCTGCAAGCAAACGCACCCGCGCCATCTTTTCGTAAATTGTGCCGATCTTATCATGGAACATAACCTTCTTCAAGCGTTCAACGTAGTCCGCAATTGATTGCTTTTGATCTTCTTCATAGAAGAACTTCGCATCTTCAAGCCGGGCAGTTAACACCTTTTCGTTTCCTTGAACGACGTTTTCTAAGTATTCTGTATTTCCGTTCCGGACTGAAACAAAGTTTGGCAATAACTTGCCGTTTTGATCAGTTACGTAGAAGAACCGTTGATGATCCTTCATTGAAGTAATTAAAACTTGGTCGGGAACACTTAAGTATTTTTCATCAAATGATCCGGCAAAGACCGTTGGGTATTCAACTAGGTTATTGACTTCTTCAAGCAAGTCTTCGTCAATCACGATCTTCCAGTTATTCTTTTGGGCAAGGTCATTGATTTGATCGCGAATCATTGATTTGCGTTCAGTTGCATCAACAATTACTTTTTCTGACCGCAATGCCTCAACATAATCATCGGCACTCTTTAATTCAACTGGTTTTCCAAGGAACCGGTGACCTTGAGAAACGTTGCCGCTTTCGATGTTCAAAATCTTGAATGGAATAACTTGATCATCTAACATCGCAACGATCCACCGAATTGGCCGAACATATTGGAAATCGTTGGTTCCCCACCGCATCATGGTTGGGAATTTCAAATCCATTGCAACGTCCCGCATACCTTGCATTACATCGGCAGCAGCCTTTCCTTCGATAAACTTCTTAACATAAACATATTCTGTGCCTTTAAGTTCTTTGAAGAAGATATCATCAACTGAAACGCCTTGACCACGGGCAAATCCTTGAGCCGCCTTTGACCAGTTGCCATCTTTATCGTAGGCAATCTTCTTAGCCGGACCCTTAGCTTCTTCTTGGATATCAGGTTGCTTGTCAGCTAAGCCTGTAACCTTAACCGTCAACCGCCGCGGAGTTGAGTACGTTTGGACTTCATCAAAATCCATCCGTTGTTCTTTTAAGAATTTTTCAGTTTTTTCAACTAATTGGGCTGCGCTTGGAGTGACAACATGCGCTGGAATTTCTTCCAAGCCAATTTCCATTAAAAATGTATG
>DWVG01000037.1 GCA_019120355.1 Candidatus Ligilactobacillus faecavium | reverse complement strand
TTGACAAACTTTGATTTTTTTATTGCATTGTCGGAATTGCTCTTGTATAATTGTCTATGTTAAAGTTTAGTGATGACCGGTAACGGAATTCATAATTTTGGAGGTGAAATCATGCCAATCATCAAATCAGCTATTAAACGTGTAAAGACAAGCGAAAAAGCTAACAGTCGCAATTCTTCACAATTAAGCAAGATGCGCACTGCTGTTAAGAAATTTGAAAAAGCTGTTACTGCTGGTGCAGATAACATTGAAGAACTTTATCAAGCAGCTGTTTCTGCAGTTGATAAGGCAGCTTCAAAGGGCTTAATTAAAGCTAACAAAGCAGCTCGTGACAAGTCACGGATGGCAGCTCGTTTAAACAAATAATTTTTATTAATTAATAAAATAAAAAAGCTGGATTAATTTCCAGCTTTTTTATTTTGATTAAATTTTAACAAAAACATCTGAAACAACAATTCTGGATCTTGAGATGTTGATTTCATTTTTTCCTCATTTTCGAGCAATCCCAGATAAGCCTTTCTTAAATCACCAAGCGAAAACCGTTTGATCTTTCTTAAAGCTAACTTAACCCGGTATGGGTGAACTTTTAACGTTCCGGCAATGTTTCCTTGAGCATACCCATGCTTGTGCAAAACCTTAACTTGTAAAAGTAGCCGGAAATTTCCTAAAAGAATCGCATTGATTTTCAGCGGCTCTTCTTGTTGATCGAGCAATTCATGATACATTTTCAAAGCTGCCGCTCCATTATGCTGCATTACCAGATCAATTAGGTCAAATACATTTTGTTCAAGTGAAGTTGCGACAAGTCTTTTTACGTATTCAGCAGTAATCAAACGTTCTTCTCCGGCAGCAATCATCAATTTCTGAAGTTCATTAATTGCGATTTCAATTTTAGAGCCTGTCTTTTCAAGCAATAACTGAAGCGCTTGGGGTTCAATTTCGACTTTTTCTCGTTTTAATACGTGGATCAATTCCGTCTGAACTTCTTTTTCGGTCATTAAATGATTATCAACTACGTTTCCATTTTGTTTTAACACCTTAACAACTTTCTTCCGCTCATCAAGTTTCGGATAAGGAGCAATGATTACTAAAATCGTTGTTGGTTGCGGGTCTTGAATATAGTTGATCAAGCCGTTTACATCATGTTCAAGCTTACTTTTTTTATTTTCCCCCGTTAAAAAATACGGATTAGTAATCATTACAAGTCGATACTTGCCAAAAAAAGGAACTGACATTGCATCATCAAGCGCCGTACTTAACGGGACGGTTTCCATATCATACTGACCAACATTAAATTCCCGCTCTTCATCTGGAATTAAGTCAAGATATGCTTGACGGATCCGTTGAATTTGGTATTGTTCTTCGCCAAGAATTATATTTACCGGATTCACTTTCCGTTCTTTTAAATTTGAAATTAATTCATTTACATTCACTTTATTTACCTCTTTAGCCACTCAATTACGTTAATTTTTGAATTGCTGATCTCAACCTGAATCATTCCACTTTTAGCGGTATTTAAGAATGGAATTGCCCGTTCATTAAATGTTTGAAGCGTCTCTAAATTCGGATGATGATAACGATTATTTCTTCCGGCTGAGATAATTGCCAGTTTAGGCGTAATCTGATCAATAAATTGCGGATCAGATGACGTTTTACTTCCGTGATGCCCCGCCTTTAACACATCAACTTTCAAATTCGGGTAACGATCAATTACCCTTAATTCACCCGCACGATCAAGATCACCGGTAAACAGAAAGTAATAATTTCCAATTTTTTGATATAAAACCATTGAATCTTGATTAGTTCCTTTTCCCTCTTCAAACGGATGCATGATTTTGAAATCTTTATTCAAAATTTGATCTGTTACCGGAATGATCTTTTTCATCGGTTGGCTCAGCCGCGACAATTTTTGCTGAAAAGATTCCAATTTCTCCATTCCAGCGGGAACATAAATCTTATTATACCTGATTTGCTTTCCAATACTTGCCATATATCCAATATGGTCAGTATCCTGATGCGTTAAATACAGACCATCAATCGTCGTTAATCCCTTACTTAAAAGATAATTAGCAATGATTCGTTGTCCGGCAGTTGAACGATTGGACGGTTGTTTTCTTCCATAATTTAATTTGCCACCGGTATCAATCAAAACCACCCGATGCTGAAACGCTTTTTGAATTAAGGTTGCATCTCCCTGGCCAATATCAAAGTAAATGACCTTTGACTTGGTCGGAAAATAGATCCAAAGCCAGCTTCCAAAATAGAGCATTCCGATAATTCCCCATTTTATAAACCGATGATGACGATTTTCAAGGGAAAACATTATTAGGACAATTAAAATTCCAACAGCAACTGGAAGTTTTCCAAAAGTAACCGTCGACGGAATTGTTGATAACAAAGCAAATCCTTGATTTACCAGCAGCAAAAGCTGATTACAAATTTCTCGGATTACTGGAATCAAACTTCCCAAAAGCGTAATTGGGAAAATCATCTTCTCAAAAATCCACCCAACAGCAAACGCAAGTCCTGAAGTTAAAACATTCCATTGATACGTACTGTTTAAAATTAACGGAATACTAAAATTATTCAGTTTGAAATTCATTTTGAATGCCGACTCACCGTTTGCAAGCAAAAGAATAAACGTCATTAGATAACTCAGTAACGCTCCTAGCGAAAAGAACATCAAAGGAAATCTGAATAAGCTGACAATTAACACAATGCTCCAACATTCAATTCCACTTAATCCGCGCTTCAAAATAAACCGGGACAAAATTGCAAGCCACGCCATCCAAATTGCTCGCGAAAGACTTAAACTTCCACCACCAATAATCAAATAAAATGGAAATCCGAGTAATAAAATCAAATCAATTCCTTCGATTGGAATTCTAAAAAGTGTTCCCACCATCATTAAATACTTACGAATAAAAAAGACATGCATTCCCGATAAACAAAAAAGATAAAGTAATCCGAGCTTGCGAATCTGCGCGATCGTAACTTGAGAATCATCATCAATAATCCCTAAAATCAACGCCTTTGCATAATTTTTTAATACAGTTGGCAATCGATTAAGATTCTGAAGGACCATAGTTCGAATCCAATGACCACAATCAGTTCCAAAATTCGAATGGCCAGTTTCAATCCGGTTAATTTTAGTAATTTGAACAAGTTGATTAATATTTCGACTTTGAAGAAATTGCCGATAATCAAATTGATTTTCATTGGTTGGCTGATCAGGAAGTTTCACTTCAGCATCAACGTTAAATAATAAACATCCTTTTTGCTGATTTAAGCTCTCTCGTTCATTATCATTTTTAAAAAAATAAGTTACTTTAACATATTTGTTTTGAGTACGATCAACCGCATCAAATGAAACCATATCATCAGAAATTTTTAACTGATCAGCATATGTTTGATAAACCCGGTTTTCAACCTTATAATTTTCAAAATGCCGGGTCAAATTCCGAATCGTAGGAATCATCAATAATCCCCACAGGATTCCAAAAATTATTCCACCAACAATTAGCGACCGCCATTTAGTCAATCCAATTCGAATAGTGATAACAATTAACAGAAAACATGCCAGCCAACTTCGGGAAACAATCCAATAGTTAATTACAAGCGCTTCAAGAGCATAAAATAATATAAAATACTTTCGAAAAATTATTCCGCATTTTCATCAGCAACTTGAACAACTGATTCAAGATATTGAGGATTGATCTTTACCTGTTCAACCTCGATATTCTTCTTTTTAAGTAATGAAACGGCATACGGATCATTATGATAATTTCTCAAATAATGAATTTTCTTGATTCCAGCTTGTAAAAGACTCTTCGTACATTGCAAACATGGAAAATCAGTCACGTAGATTTCCGCTCCGCTTGTCGGAATACCAAATTTCGCACATTGCAAAATGGCATTCATTTCAGCGTGAATCGTCCGTAAACAATGACCGTCAACTAAATAACATCCTTCATCAATACAGTGTGCATCACCAGAAACCGAACCATTATAACCGCCAGCAATGATCCGGTCATCACGCACTAAAATCGCCCCCACTGAAAGCCGTTTGCATGTTCCCCGCATTGACAGTAAAATTGCCTGACACATAAAATATTGATTCCAAGGAATCCGTTGATTTTTCATAAAAACACCTCCGTTGATATTAATTATTATATACCAAGAAGTTTATACACAAATTTGTTCTGCCAAAGTCGCCAAACTTTTTTCACCAAAGCCGTTTACATTTTTTAATTCCTCAACCGACTTAAACTGTCCATGCTGTTGCCGGTATTCAATAATTTTTTGGGCTTTCTTTTCGCCAACGCCAGTTAATCCTTTCAGTTGTTCAAGAGTTGCCGTATTTAAATTAACCTTTCCGTTTGAATTGGATTCAGTGGCCGTTGGATTTAAAGTCGTTCCTGAATTCTGTCCTGAAGTCGAATTGACAATTGGAATTTTTTCGCCTCTTCGCGGAATATAAATTACCATTTGATCAGTAATTTTTTGCGCAAGGTTGACCTGATTGGGATCTGCTTCCGGCGTATAACCGCCCGCTTTTTGAACCGCATCCCCGACGCGTTGCTGGGCTGCCATTTGATATGCTCCGGGGTGGTGAACAGCTCCTTTAATATCAACATAGACATCTCCAGTTGAAGCTGTTAGAGATTTCATTTCTTCAGACTGACTCTTTTTTGATCTTTGACTGATTGACATTGGCCGAATATCAGTCATCGGTTGCCGTTCATTCGACCGTCCGCCGATGCCAGGTAAAAATAAAAAGCTTAAAATTCCAATCACTAATCCACCAATAATTATCTGAATCCGGTATTTTTCCCAAAATTCTTGAAGAGACTCAATCAACATTTTGTTTCCTCCTTGAAGCTTGCCTATTATTAACTACGAAAAAAGAAAGCCGGTTTGATAAAATCAAATCGACTTTCTTTAACTTTATTATTTTGTTTTTTCCAAATATTCAAGTGCTTGGTTAAAAGTCCGAACCGGAACGATTTTCATCTTGGTATGGATCTTCTTTGCAGCCTTTTTCGCTTCCTGATAATTTGTTTGTAAATCAGGATAAGCCTTTTTGATTACGGCTGGAATTGGATTGTCCGGAACAAAGAAGATCGATGCGCCTGCTCGGGACGCAGCGACAACTTTTTTATCAGCTCCGCCAATATCACCGACCTGGCCTTGGGCATTGATCGTCCCGGTTCCTGCAACCTTCCGTCCGTGAAGAAGGTTTTGATGAGTCAAATCATCATAAATCTGTAATGACATCATTAACCCTGCCGATGGTCCTTCAATCCCATCCATGTTCGCTTGAACCTTGATCGGCGTTTTGACTTCGGTTCGGTCCGCAAGCGTGATCCCGATTCCATACTGTTGTGTATTACCTAAACGTTTCGTAATTCCAGTCAACGTTTTATGTTTTGATCCGCTTAAAACCCCAATCTTGATTTTTGAACCGCGGGGCAAGCCTTTAATGTAATTAATATATGCTTGTGAATCACTAAAGTGCTTTCCATTCACAGATTCAACGGTATCCCCAACGTGTAATTTGCCTTTGAAACTTGAATTCGGCATTACTGACATGACATATAAGCCTAAATACTTGCGTTCAACCTTTTGATGGGCAGCCTTAAAAGCAACATATTTTGCTTCATTAATTGCATCTTGCATGTAATACTGCTGAACTGTTTGATAATCCTTTTCGTTTGATCCCTGATACAGATCAGCTGCGCTGTCACGATCAGCAAACGGGTTTAAAAAACTCATCGCATACGATAATGGCGTTGCGTGCATTTCCCGAATGTAAACCAGCATCATTGCGCCGCTTTGCTTTTCATTTTTCTTTGTTGAATTACCAACTTGAATATACTGTGAAATATTCTGAGCTGATCCAGGAACTTCAATATAATACGGAATTGGCAAAAAGACAGCCAGCACCATAATTACTGCTAAAACTACCGTAATAATTAATTTCTTACTTTTCTTTTTCATTGAATTTTACCTCGAGCATTGCCTGCGCTTTTGCCGGCAAAAACTTAGCTGTATCTCCATGAAACCGTCCAATTTCTTTGACAATCGATGACGAAATTGACGCCACTTTCGGTGAAGTCGGCAATAATAGCGTTTCAATTCTTGAATCCAGTTTTCGATTCATTGTTGCAATCTGCTGTTCAAATTGAAAATCTTCAACGTTGCGAACTCCTCGTAAAATCACATTTACACCTAACTTAGCGGCCGTTTTGACGGTCAGTTCATCTGCCATTACAATGACCTTTACATTTGGATACGTCCGAACGGCATCCGCTACCATGGTCATTTTTTCTTCAGTTGAAAATAACGCATGTTTGCTCGAATTCGTCATGATCGCCACGATCAATTCATCAAACATCCGGCTTCCGCGGGCAATCACATCTAAATGACCGTTTGTAATGGGATCAAAACTTCCTGGAAACATCGCTTTCATTTTAATCACCTACATAATGATAAATTGTGAGTACCGTAATTCCATACGTCACGGTCTTCAAAAATTCAAACCCATCAATTTTTTGAGGAAGTTCTGCGTTTTGATCAGTTTCGCACATAATGGTTGCTCCTGAATTCAACAAGCCTAATTCCTTCATTTTTAATAAATCATCAACGATTTTTTGCTGCTTATATGGAGGGTCAAGGAAAACTAAGTCAAACTTAATATGCTTTTCAGCCAACTTCGCCAATGCTTTGCGGGCATCAGTTTTAAAAATCTGAAATTGGTCTTCCGCTTTCGTAACCGCCACGTTTTCCTTGATTGTTTTAATTGCTTGGTACTGCCGGTCAATTAAATAGGCTTGGTCTGCTCCGCGCGAAACGGCTTCAATACTCAAACCGCCACTTCCGGCAAATAAATCAAGGACATTGCCGCCATCAAAGTATGGACCGATAATATTAAACATTGATTCCTTAACTTTATCCGTTGTCGGACGGGTCTTCATTCCTGGAACCGCCTTTAATCTTCGGCCCCCAAACTTTCCTGCAATAATTCTCATTTGGCTTCACTCTTCATTTTCTTAAATTTTTCACGATCTTCTTCAGTCATTTCATAATGCTGTCCGTCTTCCGAACCAGAATATTCAACTCGCAGAAATGGCCGGACTGAAGGTTCAACGTGTTTAACAAACTTTAATTTCTTTAAACGTTCAATGTTGCCTTCTACATCAGCTTGGTCCATATAAAGAACAACATATTTCATTTTCTTTGAAATATATTGAATTTGACCAAATTTGCGTAACTGTCTGCTGTTTCGTAACCGATACAGATACACGACCACCCCTTGACGTGGATTCTCTTCAAACTCTGTCATTTTAATTCACTCTATTTCTTGTAATATTCAAACGGATCGATTTCAGTATGCCGTTTCTGGTTAGCTGAAATATTCATTACCATTCCAAGGGCCGCCGAAAGAACCAGCATACTGGATCCCCCGTATGAAACAAACGGGAACGTAACCCCAGTGATTGGCAAAAAGCCAATTACCGCTCCAATGTTAAAGAATGACTCAACGAACATAAATGTCCCAACTCCAAAACAGAAAAGGCGATTATATAAATTATTCGACCGAATTCCAATCAAGTAAATTCGTAAAATAATGAATAATAACAGGATGATCAACACGGCCGCCCCAATAAATCCAAGCTCTTCCGTTGTGACTGACAAAATAAAATCAGTATATGGTTCCGGTAAATACCCCCGTTTTTCAATACTGTTTCCAAGCCCCAGGCCAAAGAAACCGCCATTACTAATCGCATAGTATGAGTTGACTAACTGCCGCCCAACGCTGGCTGAATATTTAAACGGATGGTAAAACGCCGTGAACCGTTGAATCTGATAAGAATGCGAACTTAAATCTTGAATAAACTTAAGTCGCGGAACCTGTAACATAATAACAAATAAAATAATCAGCCCAATCAGAAAAGTTTGATTATTGATTCGATTCCATTTGCTTGTTTCCGGATCCCGGTAAGTGAGATACATGATCATGATAATTACGAAGTTGATCATGAATCCCCCAACATCCGGTTCAATCAAAATCAATCCTAAAATAACCACAATAAAAAAGTAAGGACCATTTCCATGACCTAATCCTTGTTTGCGCCGATCAGCCCAATTTGAAAAGGTATAGGCACAGAAGAGGATATTAAACAACTTAGCAAATTCTGATGGTTGAATGCTGATAAAGCCCAGTGAAATCCATCCATTTGCCCCATTAATTGCATTTGTAAAAAAACGAGCAATTATTAACAAACCGACCATAGCGAAGAATCCTACTATTAGTAGTTTTGAATTGACCCACCACTTTGTCTTGAAATGGGCCAGCAAAAACATCAAAATCATCCCGATTACAACGTACGCCGCTTGCTTGATCATATATGATGCTGAGTTTAACCCAACGTATGATAAATTGATTGAACTTGCCGAGTAAACCATCACAATTCCAACAACACACAGGATCGCATACGGAATAAACAGCATCCAATCAAAATATTTCAATTTCTCTCTAATTTTTTTAAACATATTACATATTAGGTCCAGAAGTGATTAATAACCTAATGCTTAACCACCCTTCTAAATATTTTGAAACATTCTGTAAAATTATACCATAAAATGATTACCAATAAATTTACAAAACGCTAACTAAAAAAGAGTCGCCGCAGCGACCCTTTTCAGTTAAATATTATTGTTTAGCACGCTTATCACGTTTAGCTGCCTTTTCACGGGCACTTGTGTTTAAGATCCGCTTCCGCAACCGTAAGTGATTTGGTGTAACTTCGAGCAATTCATCTTCGTTTAAGAATTCCATACTTTCTTCCAATGTAAGGTGTTCTGGAGTCTTAATCGTTGCTGTTTGGTCTTTTGCAGCTGCCCGAACGTTAGTTAAGTTCTTTCCTTTTGTAACGTTTACGGAAATATCACGTTCACGGGATGACTTCCCAACGATCATTCCTTCATAAACTTCTGTACCTGGGTCAACGAAAATCGTTCCACGACCTTCAACCCCCATGATGGCATATGTCGTTGCCTTGCCTTGGTTGATTGATACTAAAGCACCATTCCGGCGTCCGGGTTCCCAGTTTCGAATAACCGGTTTGTATTCATCGAATGTGTGGTTCAAAATTCCGTATCCACGTGTCATTGATAAGAATTGTGAATCATAACCGATCAATCCCCGCGTTGGAACTGAGAATTCCAACCGGGTTTGCCCATTGCCGTTTGGTTCCATGTTTTTCATTTCACCTTTACGTTGTGCCAATGAGTCAATGATTGAACCAGTGTATTCATCTGGCGTATCAATTGTAACTGCTTCAAACGGTTCTGAAAGCTTGCCGTCAATTTCACGGTAAATAACCTTTGGCCGTGAAACAGCTAATTCAAAGCCTTCACGCCGTAATTCTTCAATTAAAATTGAAAGGTGCAATTCACCACGCCCTGAAACTGTCCATGCGTCTGGTGAATCGGTATCTTCAACCTTCAATGAAACGTCAGTGTGAAGTTGCTTTCTTAACCGGTCTTCAATCTTCCGGGCAGTAACCTTATCGCCATCTTTACCAACAAATGGTGAATCGCTTTGCATGAATGTCATCTGCAATGTTGGCGGATCGATCCGCAATAATGGTAATGCATCCGGATGGTCAACTGGACATACGGTTTCCCCAACGTTGATTTCTTCCATTCCTGAAACGGCAATCAAATCGCCGGCCTTAGCCTCTTGAATTTCAACTTGGTTAAGTCCCATGAACCCGAATAATTTTGTAACCCGGAAGTTTTGCTGTGAACCATCAAGTTTCATAACTGTAACTTGGTCGCCAACCTTGATCTTTCCACGAAATACACGTCCAATTCCGATTCGGCCAACGAAATCATTGTAATCAAGCATTGCAACTTGGAATTGTAATGGTTCATCAGAATTATCAACTGGTGCAGGAATCGTATCTAAAATTGTCTTAAAGATCGGATCCATTGTGTGTTCTTGAGTTGATGGATCCGGATCCATTGAAGTTGTTCCGTTAACAGCTGATGCATAAATTACAGGGAAATCAAGTTGATCTTCATCTGCACCAAGTTCGATAAACAAATCAAGAACTTCGTCAACAACTTCTTCTGGACGTGCCCCTTGACGGTCAATCTTGTTAATGACAACGATTGGTGTCAAGTGTTGTTCTAAGGCTTTTTTCAAAACAAAACGCGTTTGTGGCATTGTTCCTTCAAAAGCATCAACGACCAAAAGAACCCCGTCAACCATCTTCATGATTCGTTCAACTTCACCACCAAAATCGGCGTGTCCTGGGGTATCAAGGATATTAATTTGCTTATCGCCATATTTAACGGCTGTGTTCTTTGAAAGGATCGTGATTCCACGTTCCTTTTCAATATCATTTGAGTCCATTGCACGATCGCTAATTTCAGTATGCGAATCAAGCGTATCAGATTGTTTTAACATTTCGTTAACTAATGTTGTTTTACCGTGGTCAACGTGCGCAATAATAGCAACATTGCGGATGTCTTCGCGTCTTTTCAATGTTTATCTTCCCTTCATTTTTCTTTTTTACGCAAAAAGTGCATTTTCATCAATTTTGAAAACCACTTATGTAATTTTCAAACAGTGTCATAAAAAAACTGTGACCACCGCCACAGTTAATATTAGGCTTTGATAATTTCATTAATCTTTTCATTTGCGCTTTTTGTCGATACTAATACAACTTTTGATGATAGCACATCAATATCAGTTCCGTCAATCGCCTGAACAACTAAACCAAGTTCTTCGGCGAGAATTTTTCCAGCAGCATAATCCCAAGCATGCAGCCTGGAAACGTAGCCCAATGTTTTCCCTGTTAAAACGTTAATAAATTCAATTCCCGCACTGCCGTACATGCGAACGCCGGAAGTTTCGCGGGCAATTTCTTGAAAATGATATTCATCATTTAAAATCAGCGGCAAACCTGCACCCAAAAGGCCTTCCCGTAACGTTAAATTCCGCGGTGCATCTAAGCGTTTAAAGTTTTGATAAACGCCAATTGACTTTCCGCCCCAGTAAAGTTCATTATTCCGAACATCAAGAATGTAGCCTAAAAGCGGTTGATGATTTTGATAAACCGCGATCATGCTGGCAAAATTATCCTGTTGCTTAACGAAATTCATTGTTCCGTCAATCGGATCGATCACGAAGAAAAGGCCATCAGCATCTTGCAAAGCATCCTTTTCACTTTCCTCACCCATGATTTTGGCGTTCGGAAAACTTTCATGGATGTGATCAATATAAAATTTTTCGATTTTTTTATCCATATTAGTTACCAAGTCATTACGGTTCGACTTGGTGTTAATATCCAACTTCGTATTAAAGCTTGCAAGAATCATCTCACGGGCTTCGAACATCCACCGTTTAATTTTTTCATCAATTACTTGCCATTCCATTATTTTTCCACCTTCACATGTTCTTTAGAGGAGTTGCTTACCGTTTTAATTGCTTGATAAATACTATATCCTGACAATTCCTTAAATTTGCGGTCAAGTTGCTTTTGAGCTGCAATTGACGGTTCAATTGTCTTAAATTTCCGCACCATTCTCATGAACTTGTCCTTTGCAACGCCCGTCGTGTAAGCATCTTCAACCTGAGCATAAAATTCAACCATTGCAATGATTTCATCCTTTGACCATTCTGGCATCAACGGATATTCATAGTTTTCTTTCATGTCCACCAATCACCCTTTTTAGATTTAAGATATAACTCTAAAATCATTATACTTTGTGGTATGATTAATGGTAAAGCATTAATCGTAATAAGGAGGAAATTTACATGATTACAA
>DWVG01000036.1 GCA_019120355.1 Candidatus Ligilactobacillus faecavium | reverse complement strand
AGAAATTCCAGAATCAATTCAAGCAAAGATTGATGAATGTGAAAAGGAGGGAAAGTAACATGGCACAATTAACAATGATCAAGGCGATCAACCAAGCGCTTGACCAAGAATTGAAACGTGACCCGAAAGTGTTAGTTTTCGGTGAAGATGTTGGGAAAAACGGAGGTGTTTTCCGGGCAACGGATGGCTTGCAAGCCGATGTCGGCGAAGACCAAGTTTTTGATACCCCGTTAGCTGAATCCGGAATTGCTGGGTTAGCTGCCGGGCTTGCATATGAAGGCTTCCGGCCAGTTCCAGAAATTCAATTCTTTGGTTTCCTATATGAAGCAATGGATGAAATTGTCGGTCAAATTGCCCGTGAATACTATCGGACTGGTGGAACAAAGAAGATGCCGATCACGATTCGGTCAGCATTTGGCGGCGGAGTACACACGCCTGAAATGCACTCTGACAGTCTTGAAGGCATCGTTGGTCAAGTTCCTGGATTGCGGGTTGTAATTCCAGGCTCACCGTATGATGCAAAGGGATTATTAATTTCTTCAATTCGGTCTGATGATCCGGTTGTCTTCTTGGAACACATGAAACTTTATCGTTCAATGCGGGAAGAAGTTCCGGAACAGGAATACACATTGCCATTGGACAAGGCAGACATTAAGCGTGAAGGAACGGATATTACTTTAATTTCATACGGCTACATGGTTCAAGAATGTTTGAAGGCCGCTGATGAACTCGATAAGGAAGGTATCAATGCAGAAGTCGTTGATTTACGAACCGTTTCACCGTTAGACGAAAAGACGATTCTCGAAAGCGTAAAGAAGACGGGGAAAGTCGTCATCGTTCAAGAAGCCCAAAACATGGCTGGGGTTGGTAATCAAGTCGCATCATTGATTGCTGAAAAGGCAATTTTAAGTTTAGATGCTCCGGTTGCACGGGTCAGTGCGCCTGATACGGTTTACGCATTCAGCGAAGCCGAGGAACGCTGGTTGCCAACGAAGGACGACATTGTAGCGAAAGCCAAGGAAATTGTTAATTTTTAGGAGGAAAAATTAATGGGTGTTTATGCATTTAAACTTCCCGATGTTGGTGAAGGAATGGCCGAAGGAACAATTGGGAAATGGTATGTTCAAAAAGGCGATTCAATCAAAAAAGACGATGATTTAGTTCAAATCGAAAATGATAAATCGGTTGAAGATTTGACTTCACCAGTTACCGGGAAAATCAAAAAAATTATTGTTCAGGAAGGCGACACTGCCAATGTTGGTGATCCATTGATCGAAATCGAAACTGCAGGTGATGTTCCAGCAGAAGATCAACCATCAACCAAAGATTCAAAGTCAGAAGCAAAACCTGCTAAAGCAGCGGCATCAACTCAACAATCGAATTCACAACCAGCACCGGCTTCACGGCAAATGACTCCGCAAGATCATAGTTTACCAGTATTGGCAATGCCATCAGTGCGGGCATATGCACGGGAAAAGCAGGTTGATTTAACACAACTTAAAGGAACCGGGAATCATGGTCAAATTCTGAAGGCGGATGTGGATCTCTTCTTGAGTAACCAAAATGGGACGGCATCAAAGATCGTTCCGCAACAAGATTTACGCGAAAATCAATCCGTTTCATCAGGTTCAACTCAACCAGTTTCCGGTGGCGAACGGCGGGAAAAGATGAGCTCAGTTCGGTTGGCAACGGCTAAGTCAGTCAGCCGTTCGGTTCAAGAAATTCCGCATGTCACGTTATTTGATGAAGTCGTGGTGGATCAATTATGGGATCACCGGAAGAAATTCAAGAAGATGGCAGCTGATAAAGGAATCCATTTAACATTTATGCCGTATGTTGTGAAAGCATTGGCAGTGGTTGCTAAGGAATTCCCGATTTTCAACGCATCGCTTGATATGGATCACCATGAGATCGTATATAAAAATGATATTAACGTTGGAATTGCAACTGATACGGAACGTGGATTGTTCATGCCGAATATTAAAAATGCTGACCGGTTAAGTATGTTTGAGATTGCTAAACAGATTGAAGATCACACGCAAAAGATTGCAGATGGTAGTCTTGATCCGGCAACTGCTCAAAACGGCACGATTGCGATCACGAATATCGGTTCGATCGGTGGCGGATACTTTACCCCAATTATCAATTACCCGGAAGTTGCGATTTTAGGAATTGGCCGCATTACTGACCAACCGATCATTGATCCAAAAGATCATGAAAGTGTCACGGTTGGAAAAGTCTTGAAGTTATCACTGTCAGTTGATCACCGGGCAATTGATGGGGCAACTGCTCAAAAAGCCCTTAACCGGTTGAAGGAACTTTTAGGTAATCCAGAACTCTTATTGATGGAGGGATAACAATGGTTGTTGGTGATTTTGCAATTGATTTAGATACGGTTGTCATTGGCAGCGGCCCAGGCGGCTATGTGGCTGCGATTCGGGCAGCCGAATTAGGCCAGAAAGTAACGGTGATTGAACGCGAATTTATTGGCGGAGTTTGCCTTAACATTGGATGTATCCCGTCAAAGGCACTTGTTGAAGCGGCTCATCATTATCAAAGTGCGATGAATTCACAAAAAATGGGATTGCAGGTAACGGCTGCTCAACTTGACTTTCACCAAACTCAAATTTGGAAACAAAGTGTGGTTGATAAGTTAACGGGCGGCGTTGCAAGCCTGTTTAAGAAACACCATATTGACGTGATCTGGGGCAGTGCCTATGTTAAGGATGATCATACTTTACGGGTTATCAAGGACGATCAAGCTCAAACATATACGTTTAAGAACTTGATTATTGCAACCGGGAGCCATCCGATCGAAATTCCAAACTTCAAGTATGAAGGCCGGGTAATTGATTCGACCGGAGCCCTTGATCTGAAGAAGGTTCCGAAGCACTTGATCGTTGTCGGTGGCGGTTATATCGGCTGTGAATTGGCATCTGTTTATGCAAACCTCGGCGCGCACGTTTCAATTATTGAAGGAACAGGCCAGATTCTTTCAAATTATGAAGCCGACATGGTTCGCGTTATTCAGAAACACTTCAGTTCGCAAGGCGTTGACATTTATACCAATGCGATGGCCAAAAAAGCTGAACAAGATGATCAAAGCGTTAAGGTAACTTTTGAAGTTGACGGCGAAGAAAAGCAGTTAGTTGCAGATTATTGCTTGGTTTCAGTTGGCCGGCGTCCAAACACAAAAGGCATTGGCTTACAACATGCAGGGATCCAACTTGATTCACATGGCTTGATCAAAGTTGATAACCAGGGTCGGACCACGATTCCAAACATTTATGCGATCGGGGATGTTGTGCCGGGCTTTTCACTTGCTCATAAAGCCGAATATGAAGGTAAAGTTGCTGCTGAAGCCATCGCTGGAGAAAAGGCAACCGTTGATTATCATGCAATGCCAGCGGTCTGCTACACCGATATTCCGTTAGCAACGACTGGTTTAACAGCTAAAGAAGCTGCGCAACAAGGATTAGCGGTTAAGACGGCTCAATTCCCATTCCTTGCAAATGGGCGGGCAATTTCAATGAACGCGACTGACGGCTTTGTCCGGTTAGTATACACAAAAGATGAAGGAATTTTAGTCGGTGCTCAGATTGTCGGCGGTGATGCTGCGGATATGATCAGTGAATTAACATTGGCGATCGAATCGGGCAACACCGTTGACGACTTAGCATTGACGATTCACCCGCACCCAACGCTGACCGAAGCGGTTTGGGATGCTGCTGATATCGCAATTGGATATCCGACAAATATTTAGTAATTTTATTTCAGAGGCTGAGACTGCGATGGTTGCAACCTCTTTTTCAAATGGAGATGAAGAAATGCAATACTTAGCAATGCAAACCCACGATATTCGAACTAATCTGGCAACTGAAGAATATTTAATGAATTCGGGAGTCATGACGCCGCCATTTATGCTTTTTTATATTGAAAAGCCATGCATTATTGTGGGCCGAAATCAAAATACGGTCGAAGAGATCAATGAAGATTACTGTAAGCAACATGGAATTACGATTACGCGACGGTTATCAGGCGGTGGCGCGATGTATCAAGATTTAGGCAATCTGTGCTTTAGCTTTATTGTTCCGGCTGACCGGCAACGTTTTGGCGATTTTAAGACGTTAGTTCAACCAATTGTTGATGCGCTGCATGAAATGGGCGCAACAGGTGCTGAAGTTACTGGACGGAATGACATCGTGATCGATGGAAAGAAATTTTCAGGCAATGCAATGTACACCCGCAACGGCAAGACTTTTTGTCACGGAACGCTGATGTTTGATGTTGATACCAATGCGGTTGCTGGAGCATTAAAGGTTCCGAAGGATAAAATTGAATCCAAGGGGATCAAATCGGTTCGCAGCCGGGTTACAAATTTAAAGCCGTATTTGAAGCCGGAATTCCAAAAACTTGATACAGCTGGCTTTCGGGATGAACTGATCAAGCGCATTTATCACGTTGATGACCTTAGTCAGGCCCAAATTAATGAATATCAATTAACGGCAAAGGATCAGCAAGCTATTCATCAAATTGAAACTGAGCGTTACCGTGATTGGAATTGGGTTTTTGGACAATCACCAGTCTTTACGGTCAAGAAGCGGAAGCACTTTGATGCCGGAACGATCGATGCCCGCTTTGAGGTTCAGGACGGTAAAATTCAAATGGCGAAAATTTATGGCGACTTCTTTGGCGTTGAAGATGTTCACCAGCTTGAAAAAGCCTTGATCGGTAAGCCGTACGATGTTGACTCGATTACCAAGGTGCTGCAGTCATTTGATTTGAACAAATTCTTTAACGGAATTCCGGCAAATGATGTGATCGAATTGATCGCGCATCAACATTAAAAAGCGGTGGCCTTTAAATGAATAATCTCTTTTTGTAACATTGATTGTAATATGATAGAATATATTAAGATTAATTACATGAATGTATCATTTTCAATCAAGTAGGAGGATCCACATGGCTATTAAGTATAAACGTGTCGTATTAAAATTGAGTGGCGAAGCTTTAGCAGGGGATGCAGGCAAGGGAATCAACCCGCCTGAAATCCGGAAAGTTGCTGAAGAAATCAAGGACGTTCACGACCTCGGCGTTGAAATTGCCATCGTTGTCGGTGGGGGTAACATGTGGCGCGGAGTTACTGGAGAACAACTTGGAATCGAACGTGCTCAAGCAGACTATATCGGAATGCTTGGAACGGTAATGAACGCCTTGGCATTGCAGGATACCTTGGAATCACTTGGCGTTCCAACCCGCGTTCAAACAGCAATTGAAATGCGGCAAGTTGCTGAACCATATATTCGGCGGAAAGCAGTTCGGCACCTTGAAAAAGGCCGGATCGTAATCTTTGCTGCTGGAACTGGTTCACCATACTTCTCAACGGATACAACCGCTGCTTTGCGGGCATCAGAAATTAACGCTGATGTGATCTTAATGGCAAAGAACGGGGTCGACGGAATTTACTCAGCTGACCCGAAGAAGGATGCAAGTGCAATCAAATTTGAAACATTGACCCACTTAGACATCATCAACAAGGGGCTTCATGTCATGGATTCAACGGCTTCAACATTGTCAATGGATAATGACATTCCGTTGGTTGTTTTCAACATGAATAAACGTGGAAATATCAAGAAAGTTGTTCAAGGTGAAAATATCGGAACAACAGTGGAAGGAAAATAATCATGAAGATTACAAACGAAATTATTAAAGAAGGCCAAGAAAAGATGGTTAAGGCTGAAGAAGCCTTACAACACGAACTTGGCGGCATTCGGGCCGGCCGGGCCAATGCCAGCTTGCTTAACCGGGTAACGGTTGATTACTATGGCGCCCCAACGCCATTGAATCAAATTGCTCAAATTTCAATTCCTGAAGCCCGGGTATTGTTGATCTCACCATATGACAAGTCATCATTGGATGATATTGAACATGCATTATTGGCTTCAGATCTTGGATTAAATCCGGTCAATGACGGAACCGTTATTCGGTTAGTCATTCCGCAATTGACTGAAGAACGCCGGAAAGAATTAGCAAAAGAAGTTAAAGCTGTTGGCGAAAAAGCCAAGGGCTCAGTTCGTCATGCCCGGCGCGACATTCGCGAAGCTTTGAAGAAGGCTGAAAAAGACGGCGAAATGTCAGAAGATGAATTACATGATTTAGAAGATCAAGCGCAACAAGTTACTGATGAAGCAGTAAAAAAGGTTGACGAAATTGTTGCTGACAAAGAAAAGGAAATTCTTGAAGGCTAAAATCAACAGATTTGGGGTAAAACAGGCAGTGGCTGTTTTTACCCTTTTTTATTGTCATCAGTGAATGGAGAAGAACAATGTTTAAAAACTTATTTAAAAATACAACGGCGGGCGAGACCGAAGAAGTTAATTTAGATCCCGCAAAGATGCCGCAACACATTGCCATTATTATGGATGGCAATGGCCGGTGGGCTCAACGCCGCGGATTACCGCGGGTTGCCGGCCACAAACGCGGAATGGAAGTTGTTAAGGATATTACCAAAGCTGCAAGTGATTTAGGGGTCAAAGTGTTGACGCTTTATGCCTTTTCAACTGAAAATTGGAAGCGCCCAGAAAGCGAAGTTAGCTTTTTAATGGATTTGCCGGTTAAATTTTTCGATACGTTTGTTCCAGAATTGATTGAAAATAATGTCCGGGTCAACGTAATGGGCTACACGGAATACTTACCGTCAAAAACACAAAAGGCGGTTAATGATGCAATCGAACAAACGAAGGAAAATACCGGAATGGTGCTGAATTTTGCCTTGAATTACGGCAGCCGGGCTGAAATCATCACGGGGGTAAAGAAGATTGCCACTGAAGTTCAAAATGGCGATTTAGCCGTTGATGATATCAATGAAGAGGTGCTTTCAAAGTCTTTGATGACGGAAGAAGTTGCGCCATACAATGATCCGGATTTACTGATTCGGACAAGCGGTGAAGAACGAATTTCAAACTTTTTGTTATGGCAAATTGCATATAGCGAATTAGTCTTTACTGACAAATTATGGCCGGAATATCAACCAGATGATCTGGTCCATGATATTTATGAATTCCAACAACGTGACCGGCGTTTCGGCGGCGTAAAGGATACTAAGGGAGGAAAATCGAAATGAAGCAACGCGTGACAACCGCAATTATTGCTTTAATTATTTTTATTCCGCTTTTAATTATCGGCGGAACACCATTTAATATTTTAGTTGTTGCAATGGGAATCGTTGCAATGACCGAATTTGTTTCAATGAAAAAGTTATTTGTCGTTTCACCGGCGGCATTTATTAGTTACTTTGCAATCGCCAGTCTTTTGGTTCCTCGGACATGGTTGAAGTTTTTGCCAAAGGGTGAAACTTACATGGATCTTTTCTTTGTTTTCTTACTGTGCTTGCTGGCATTCAGTGTGATTTCAAAGAACATGTTCAACTTTGACGATGCCGGAGCGCTTGTATTAGGAGCAGTCTATGCCGGCTTCGGCTTCCATTTTATGATCCAAGCCCGGGCAGAAAGTTTATGGATGCTTTTGTACGCCTTACTGATCGTTTGGATCACTGATAGCGGCGCATACTTGATTGGCCGGAAAATCGGGAAGCACAAGTTGGCTCCAAAGATCAGTCCGAATAAAACTTGGGAAGGCTCGATTGGCGGAACGCTTGCCGCAGTTATCATTGTCGGTGCATATGTCTTCTTTATGAAGCCGTACTTCAAGTACAATTTTGCATTGATGCTTGTTTTGACCCTGGTATTTTCAATTGGCGGTCAATTCGGCGATTTGATCGAATCAGCATTTAAACGGCATTATGGCGTTAAGGATTCAGGTAAGATCCTTCCGGGTCACGGCGGGATTCTTGACCGGTTTGATTCATTATTATTTGTTTTACCGTTAATGCACTTTGCCGGTTTGATTTAATTTTAAAAAGAAGGGGGTAAACCCAAAACAATGATTGTAACAATTATTGCGTTTGTGATCGTTTTTGGTGTGCTGGTATTTGTTCACGAATTTGGTCACTTTTATGCGGCGAAGAAGTCCGGCATTTTGGTGCGGAAATTCTCAATCGGAATGGGACCGAAACTTTTTGCATATCATAAGAACGGGACGACTTACACGTGGCGTTTGTTACCACTCGGTGGTTACGTACGGATGGCCGGCCTCGAAGATGATGAAGAATCATTGAAGAAAGGGTCACCAGTCACGTTGTTGCTTGATAAGCAAGATCGGGTTACCAAGATCAACACCAGCCAAAAGGAAATGTTAAAGGGCGGATTGCCGTTGGTTGTGACTGACTGGGATCTGCAAAAGGAAATGTGGATCGAAGGTTACGAAAATGGTGACGAAAGTCAGGTTAAACGGTTCAATGTTAAACGTGATGCAATGATCACCGAAGAAGATGGAACGGAAATTCAGGTTGCACCGTTAGACGTTCAATATCAATCGGTCAGTGTTCCGAAGCGAATCTTTACGAACTTTGCCGGTCCGTTTAATAACTTTGTATTGGCAATCATTGCCTTTGGCTTGGTTGCGATGCTTCAAGGCGGGGTTCAGATTCCAACGAATTCAAATGTAATTGGAACGGTTCAAAAGAATTCCGTTGCTGCTAAGGCAGGACTAAAAGCTGGTGATCGGATTGTGGCAATCGATGGTCACCAAGTTTCGAATTGGCAAGATCTTGTAAGTGATCTTGGCAATCGCGGCGGCAAGAAGACCACGTTAAAGGTTAAACAAGTTCAGCAAACCAAAGAGATCCAATTAACACCGAAGACGGTTAAACAAAACGGCCAAAAGACCGGTCAAATTGGAATTACCGAAAAAATTAAAACGGATCATTCGATTGGGGCAATCCTTGCCTTTGGCTTTACCCAAACATGGAATATTATTATGTTAGTTTTCAGTGCAATCGGCCACATGATCACTCACGGATTCAGCTTGAATGACTTGGGTGGTCCGGTCGCGATGTACTCGATGACGGCGCAAGCTGCTCATCACGGTGCAATTACCGTCATCAACTTGATGGGCTTGTTATCAGTTAACTTAGGAATTATGAATCTCTTGCCGATTCCAGCCCTTGATGGTGGAAAAATCTTACTGAATATTATTGAAGGAATTCGGAAGAAACCAATGGATCCGAATAAGGAAGTTGTCATTACGATGATCGGGTTTGCGTTCCTGATGATTTTAATGGTTCTAGTCACCTGGAATGATATTCGCCGTTACTTCTTTTAAAAGATTATGGTAGACTTAAAATTAAAATAAATTGTTCGAAAGAAGAGGGATATTAATGAAACAAACACGGATGTTGATTCCGACAATGAAGGAAGTCCCGAGTGATGCAGAAGCAGTCAGTCACCAACTGATGCTGCGGGGCGGTTACATTAAGCAAATTTCTGCCGGAATGTATACATATTTACCGTTAGCGAACCGCGTTTTACAAAAAATCGAAGCAATCGTTCGCGAAGAAATGGATAAGATTGGTGCCGTTGAAATGCTTGCACCAGCCGTGATTCCGGCTGAATTATGGCAACAATCCGGCCGGTATGACACTTATGGTCAAACATTGTTCAAGTTAAAGGATCGTCATGATCGCGACTTTATCTTAGGCCCAACGCATGAAGAAACCTTTACGGAAGTTGTGAAGGATTCAGTGAAATCATATAAGAAATTGCCATTGGTTTTATACCAAATTCAACCAAAGTATCGTGATGAAAACCGGCCACGGTTCGGTTTATTGCGGGGCCGCGAATTCATTATGAAAGACGGCTACTCATTCCATGCTGATCGCGAAAGTCTTGACCAAGTCTTTAATGATATGGGAAATGCTTACCGCAACATCTTTAACCGTGTTGGGTTGACATTCCGGGAAATTATTGCGGACTCAGGAACAATGGGTGGCAAGGACTCGCACGAATTTATGGCAATTGCTCCAATCGGGGAAGACACTGTTGTGTACTCTGACAGTAGTGACTATGCCGCTAACATTGAAAAGGCAACGAACTTGCGGACGGTTCAAAAATCCCACGAAACGCCGCAAGAATTGAAGAAGGTTGAAACGCCGAATGCGAAAACGATTGACGAAGTTGCCGAATTCTTAGGTGTTGATCCGCAAGATGAAATCAAGACGTTATTGTTTATCGCTGACGATGAACCAATCGTAATTTTGATGCGTGGAAACGACGAATTAAACGAAACGAAGTTAAAGGGCTTCCTAGGAGCTGACAGCTTACGGCCTGCCGTTGAAGAAGAAGCTCAAAAGTATCTGGGGGCAAGTTTCGGTTCATTAGGTCCAGTTGGAATTGATGAAAAATTGAAAGTATATGCTGACCTTGACGTTGAAGGCATGGTCAATGCTAGTGCGGGCGCAAACGAAGACGGTCACCACTACCTGAACGTTAACCTTGACCGCGACTTTAAGGTTGATCAATTCGTTGATTTACGGACTGTTCGCGAAGGCGATGCTTCTCCAGACGGCGAAGGTAAATTGAAGTTTACCCGCGGGATTGAAATCGGTCACATCTTCAAGTTAGGAACGCGTTACTCAGAAAAGATGGGCGCCAACGTTTTAGATGCCAACGGCCGTTCAATTCCAATGATCATGGGATGCTACGGAATCGGGATTTCACGGTTGCTTTCAGCAATCATTGAACAAAACCATGACGACAATGGAATGATTTGGCCACGCAGCATCGCGCCATTCGATGTCCACGTTGTTCCGGTCAACGTGAAGAACGAAACCCAACGGACATTGGCTGAAGAGATTGAAAAGCTGCTGCAAGATGCTGGTTACCAAGTTTTGCTTGATGATCGGAAAGAACGGGCCGGCGTTAAGTTTGCTGATTCAGACTTGATGGGCTTGCCAGTGCGGATCACTGTTGGCAAGAAAGCCGATGACGGCATTGTTGAAATCAAATTACGGAAATCTGGCGAAACGGTTGAAGTTAAGGTTGACGAATTAGTTGATTCCCTTGCAATTTTATTGAAGAATGTCGATTAATTTTTTAACCGTAACAGACCGGTAAAAACTGAAGAAAGATAAGACTGGGTTCTTTTGTCCCGGTCTTATTTTTGTTATGATAGAACAAGCACATAAATACGAGGGAGGACCAAAAGCGTGGCACTTAGTAAACAAGAATTATTTGAAAAGTTGCTTGAACAGGTTGATTGGCAACCGGATGCGGAATTTCAAGAAGCATTCAAGGATGCCGCCATCGATCAGGTTGAAGTTCATGTGAATTCGCACCGGTGGGATTTTCATTTAAAGGTCAATGATATCTTGCCGTTTAATGCCTATCAGGACTTGGCGAACCATGTGGCCGCTACTTTTAAGGAAATTGCCGCAACCCGGTTAATCGTTGAAACCGAAGATCCGAAGGTCACGGATCATAATTTAGCTGATTACTGGGAATGGGCGGTTACTCACAGTGAAGTTCATTCACCAATGATTCATGAAGTCTTTCGCGGGAAAGTGCCGTATCTGGATCATAAACGGCCAATGATCGTTGCGGAAAATGAAGTCATTAAGGACTTTTTGACAACCAAAGCTCTTGGACCGATCGAAGAGGAATATCAACGATTGGGATTCCCGAAGATGACGTTTGCAACGATCGTTGATGACTCAAAATCGCAAGAAAAGATCAACGAATTTAAGGAACGCAAGGCGAAAAGCGATGCTGAATTGGCGCAAAAGGCAATGGCAGCAATCCAAAAGCAAAGTGAAAAACGGAAGAAAGCTGCGAAGAAGGCTGCCACGGTTGACGGTCCGGTTGTGATTGGTCGGAAAATTGCTGATGACATTCCGGTCCGGCAAATGGTTGATATTAATGAAGAAGAACGGTCAGTGGTCGTTCAAGGCTATATTTTTGACCGCGAAATTCGGCAATTGCGTTCAGAACGCAAACTGCTGATCTTGAAAGTTACGGATTACAGTTCATCATTCGTTATCAAGAAGTTTTCGCGGGATGAAAATGATGAAGCGTTGTTTGACGCCCTGAAGCCGGGAAAGTGGATCAAGGCGCGCGGAAGCGTTCAGGAAGATACTTATATGCGGGATTTGACAATCAATGCGTATGACATTATGGAAGTTCACCACGAGGAACGCCAGGATACTGCGCCGGAAGATCAAAAGCGGGTCGAACTGCACCTGCATACCAATATGAGTCAAATGGATGCTACCAATAGCATTTCCGATTACGTGGTACAAGCTGCTAAGTGGGGCCAAAAGGCAATTGCGGTTACTGATCATGGTGGTCTGCAGGCCTTTCCCGAAGCGCACACGGCGGGACAAAAGAACAACGTTAAGATTTTATACGGCGTTGAAGCGGATATTGTTGAAGATGGTACGCCAATTGCATACAACGAGCAGCACGTTAATTTGAAAGACGCCACCTACGTTGTCTTCGATACCGAAACAACGGGGCTGTCTGCCCGGTATAACAAGGTCATTGAATTGGCGGCTGTAAAGATGAAGAACGGAACGGTCATCGATCAGTTTGAACAATTTATTGATCCGGGCCATCCACTTTCAGAAACAACGATCAATTTGACAAGTATTACGGATGATATGGTTCGGGGATCAAAGTCGGAAGAAGAAGTCTTCAAGATGTTCCAAGACTTCTGCAAGGGCTGTGTGATCGTCGGCCATAACGCAACGTTTGACGTCGATTTTATGAATACCGGCTACGAACGGCATGGCTTGCCGTTGATCAGCGAACCATGGATCGATACGTTGCCATTAGCGCGGTTCCTGTATCCTGAAATGAAGGGCTTCCGGTTAAATACCTTGGCCAAGAAGTTGGATGTTAACCTGGAACACCACCACCGGGCAATTTACGATGCTGAAGCTACCGGATATATCTACTATGCAATGCTGAAGGATGCGGAAGAGCGGTATGATATTCGATTCCATGACCAGTTCAATCAATACATGGGGCAAAATGACGCTTACAAGCATGAACACCCATTCCATGCAACGATCCTTGCACAAACGCAAGCAGGGTTGAAGAATCTTTTCAAGCTGATGTCGGATGGAATGACGAAGTACTTCTACCGCGTTGCGCGAATTCCGCGGTCAGTGTTGGATAAATACCGTGAAGGCTTGCTGGTTGGTTCAGCATGTGCTGACGGTGAAGTCTTCACGGCGATGATGCAAAAGGGCTATGGCGTTGCGAAGGAAAAAGCCAAGTATTACGACTACCTTGAAGTTCAACCAAAAGCCATTTATGCACCGTTGATCGAACAAGAACTGGTCAAAGATGAACACAACCTTGAAGAAATTATTGCTGACATGGTGAAGTTAGCGCATGAATTGAATATTCCGATTGCAGCTACGGGCGATGTGCACTTCATGAACAAGGAAGATGCAATTTACCGCAAGATCCTGATTCACTCGCAAGGCGGGGCTAATCCGTTGAACCGGTTGCGCAAGTTGCCGGATGCCCATTTCCGCACAACAGATGAGATGCTTGAAGCCTTTGATTTCTTAGGTGAAGATACGGCCAAGGAAATCGTTGTCGATAATCCGAACAAGATTGCGGCAATGTGCGATGAGATTTCGCCAGTTAAGGATAAATTGTATACGCCAAATATGCCGGGGGCCAATGATCAAATCCGCGAATTAGCGATGAACAAGGCGCATGAATGGTATGGCGATCCGTTGCCGGAATTGGTTCAAGCTCGGCTGGACAAAGAATTGAAATCTATTATTGGGAACGGGTTTGCGGTTATTTACCTGATTGCCCAAAAACTGGTATTTAAGTCAAACAAAGACGGGTACTTGGTTGGTTCCCGGGGATCCGTTGGTTCAAGTTTTGTTGCTACCATGACCGGAATCACCGAAGTTAATCCATTACCGCCGCATTACCGATGTCCAAAATGCAAGTATTCGGAATTCTTCACAAAGGGTGAATACGGTTCGGGATACGATTTGCCGGATAAGGATTGTCCTGAATGCGGCACGCCGTTGATCAAGGACGGGCAGGAAATTCCATTTGAAACGTTCCTTGGATTTAAGGGAAACAAGGTTCCGGATATCGATTTGAACTTCTCGGGGGACTACCAGCCAATCGGGCACAACTACACGAAGGTTCTGTTCGGGGAAAATAATGTTTACCGGGCCGGAACGATTGGGACGGTTGCTGACAAGACGGCGTACGGATATGTTAAAGCATATGAACGGGATACGGAACAAACCTTTCGCGGCGCTGAAGTTGACCGCTTAGCAAAGGGCGCAACTGGCGTTAAACGGACAACTGGCCAGCACCCGGCCGGAATTCTGGTTGTTCCGGATGACATGGAAATTTATGATTTTTCACCGATCCAATACCCAGCAGACGATCTGAATGCTCCATGGCGGACGACTCACTTTGATTTCCACTCGATTCACGATAATATTTTGAAACTTGATATCCTGGGGCATGATGATCCAACGATGATTCGGATGCTGCAAGATCTTTCCGGAATTGATCCGAAGTCGATACCAACTGATGATCCCGGCGTGATGTCTCTGTTCTCCGGAACGGATGTTTTAGGTGTTACGCCGGAACAAATTCAATCAAAAACCGGAACGTTAGGGGTTCCTGAATTCGGAACGCGGTTTGTTCGGGGAATGCTTGAAAAGACGCATCCCGCAACCTTTGCGGAATTGCTGAAGATTTCAGGGCTTTCCCACGGGACGGATGTTTGGTTAGGCAACGCTGAAGAATTGATTGAAAACGGCACGGCGAAGATGAGTGAAATTATCGGATGTCGTGATGATATCATGATGGATCTGATCCACTTTGGCGTAAATTCAGAAACGTCATTCCAGATCATGGAACACGTGCGGAAAGGACGCGGGATTCCGGATGATTGGCAAAAGGAAATGCGTGAAGCTGATGTGCCTGACTGGTACATTGGTTCATGCTTGAAGATCAAGTACATGTTCCCGAAGGCCCACGCAGCAGCTTATGTTTTGATGGCATTGCGGATCGCGTACTTTAAGGTTTACTTCCCAATCATCTACTACGCTGCATACTTCTCTGTGCGGGCGGATGACTTTGATCTGGTCGCAATGGCTCATGGAAAAGAAGCCGTTAAGAATGCGATGAAGGAGATCAACGACAAGGGGATGGATGCCTCAACGAAGGAAAAGAACCTGTTGACGGTGCTTGAAATTGCGAACGAGATGCTCGAACGCGGCTTCAAGTTCAAGATGGTCGACATCAATAAGTCAGATGCTTCTGACTGGTTGATCATGGAAGACGGGAAGACCTTGTTGGCGCCGTTCTCAGCCATTCCAGGCTTAGGATTGAACGTTGCTAAACAGATCATTGCCGCGCGGGAAGAAAAAGCCTTCCTCTCAAAGGAAGACTTAGCTAAGCGCGGAAAGGTTTCCCAATCGATCATTGAATTTATGAACGAACAACACGTCCTTGATGATTTGCCGGATGAAAACCAATTAAACTTATTTGAAGATATGTTTTAATATGTAAAATAGCCTGTAATATCAACGTTACAGGCTATTTTTTATACACTAGATTTTATGATTCGTGGTTAAATTACCCACAAAATTACCCACATTCTGTCAGAAATCGAGATAATTTACTAATTTTTCAGGTAGTTCTTCATTCTTACCGCTAGTAACGTGAGTATAAATATTCAATGTGGTTTTGGCGTCTTTGTGTCCTAATCTTTCTTGAACTTCCTTGATTGTAGCTCCTGCTTCAAATAAAAGGCTAGCATGTGTATGCCGAAAGCCATGTGGAGCAATTGGCTTCAATTCTTTGTGCGCTTTGTAAAATTCTTGAAGGCTTGTTTCAACATTGGATGAGTACATTAATCTATTAGATCTTAATTTTGTAAAAACATATTCTTTTTTGTCAAAGCGAACACCATAGATAAAAAATAATTTTTGTTGCTTTAGTTTCCATTCTTTTAATATGCTCAGCGTTATTTCATCAAGATATATTTTCCGAATTGAACTTTTAGTTTTAGGCGACTGTACAATTACTTTATGCAGTTCACGATTAAATGATGTAGTTTTGTTGATTGTTAATTCTCCGGTAATAAAATTGATGTCATTCCATTCTAGAGCTAATGCTTCACCTACACGCATTCCAGAAAAAGCAAGTAATCGGCAAAGTGGGAAAAGATAGAAAGCTCGTTGTTGACTATAATCTCTTAAAGCTGATAAGAATTCTTTTAACTCATCACGATTATAAAAGTTTTCATATCCCTTACGATGAGGGTGAGCATTTCCATGATGTCGTGGGTAAGTAACCAATCTAAATGGATTAGAATCAATCAAGCCATTTTTAACAGCGTAATCCATTGGCTGAGATAGGCAAGAGTAAATAAGTGAATAACCTGCATATTTTTCAGCTAGATCATTAATTAGTTTTTGGCAAAAATCAACTTTAATCTTTTTAAATTTAATATTGCCAACTTTGCTTCTAAGTGATGTTTCATATCGCCTTTTTTTGGTATAAGCTGTGTTAGATTTAACAGTATTTTTAAATGATTCAAGCCAAAAATAAAATAAGTCATCAAAAGTTTCTAATTTATTATTTTGTTTTTTCCAGCCATTTTTTTCAAAGTCAGCTTGAACATTACGAAGAGCAATTTGCGCTTCTTTTTTTGAATTAAAGCCCTGACGTGATGTTTCAATACGCTTTCCGGTCAATGGATCTTTTCCTAGATAAACTTTAAATTTATATTTACGTTTTCCGTCTTTAGTTTTATATGATGTAAATGTTGCCATATCAAAAGTTCCTTTCTATTTATTTTATCGAATGTACGTTCGATAAAAGTGCTAAATAAAAACCCTTGATAGGGTAGTTATTAGCTAATGTCGCTTACTCCTTTAGTACATACGTTTAATAATTCGAGCGATATGATCTGGATTCAAATGAGTTATTTTGAGTAATTTAGAATAATCAATATCATCAAGTTCATTATCAGGAATTGATGTATATTCATTAATTAGTTCAGCAATCATAAATGAATTAGCGTCTGCTTCAGACTTTATATGATTCGTTGGGGTAGTGTTATACAAAACACATTCTGTATGATTGATTGCATGACCCAATTCGTGCAAAATAACTAATTCTTGTTCTCTTTCAGATAACTGACCATTTACAACAATTACGTTGATTGCTTCGATATAATACCCCTTATGGTCGAGATTATCATTGAAAACTAAGCCAATATCATATCGCTTTAGAATATCTTTAATATGAATATTCATAGCGTCATCAGCTCATTTCGAAATAAAATACATTATGTGATACAATTCACGTGAGAGGGTGAACTGTATGAAAAATCAAGAATTGCTAAAATTATTTCATAAAGATCAAAAGAATTTTGAACACAATGTAAAGCAATTTGAAAAAGAAGATAAACAATTCAATCAAGAGTTCAAAAAACTCCAAAAAAGAAACGCTTTATTTTCCCAAAAAATAAACTCGGATATAGAACGTTATTTAAAGTAAAGTGCAATTGGTAAAATTAGTTTTGAATTATCTTCTACAACATTTAATTCCTTCAAAATATTTAAGGTAGCTACTCCTTTAACATTATTTATATTTAGTGTTTGTAAATCAAAATCTTTTTTTGATAAAGTTGATTCAACGATACCTAATACTGTTAAATAACGATTACTGTTTTTAAATAATTCAAGTTGAGTTTCAGAAACTCTAAAATCATCATTTTTAGGAATAATTAGATTTTTTCCTAATCTTATATAATTAACATCTCCTAAAATTTGCGATGCGTCACCTAACATTTGGAAACTTTCTGAAGTAGCAGGATTATTTACATCGTCTAGTATTGATTTTTTTAATGCTGGTAGAGAGAGTAAATTGTTTAATTCTGAGAAATTACAAATGCTAAATTCATTTCTTGAAAGTATGAAATTTTCTTCTGACGCACTTCCTTTTTCTGTTGATAATGAAAGATTAAGTTCATTTTCTAAGATTTCAACAGCATAATCGTAATAGACGGTATTTAAACTTAGAGAAGCTAGATTCTGTTCGCTTTTGTTATTTGTATGATTAAGTTTAGTAGAATTTGATACACCAGAACCTATGACCGAAACTTTTCCACTTGTTGTATTTTCAACGCTATTTTGGCGGTTTAAGCCAGTTACAGATTGTTCTGTCCTAGTAATGGTTTTAACCAGACCGTCTTTAATTTGTGAAAGCAAAGAATCAACTAGTTCAGTATCAATATACAAAAATTCTTTAATATCCTTTTTCTCTTCCATTTTTTGTTTTTTTCCATTTTTCTTTCCCATAAAATCACTTCTTATAAAATGTATGTTGTCTTACGTTTTTCTCCCAGTCATCTTTTAAGAGAGCGTGTATACAACGACGAATTTTAATAGTATCGATTTCATTTTTTATGACTCTACAATAATTTGGGAACCATATATCCCATAATGTTGATTTCTTAGTATCATCGCTATCGGATTTAGAATTTTCTTTAGTGTCATTATTATTAGTTTTTCCAAAGAGTATTGGTTTTAGATAATTTTCGATTTTATAACTTTTTTCGATGGTACTATTACCTCTATTATTGTTGTTATCATCGTTAAGATGTTCAATACAGCCTACTATCACATCATTTACGTAAATATCCAAATTATCTTTACCGTGTTCTTCATGATACGGATTAATAAAAGAATTAAGCTCTAATAGATCATTCGTTGTATAAAATGGTTTCTTCTCTAAATCTAATAATCTCTTACGCCACTCACTTTCAGCATGAATAGCTTGAATTTTACTTTGACTTTTATTGTAAAAATATCCAAAAATAGTTGCTATAATCGTTAAAACCGTGGCAGTAACGCCAGTTAATCCAGCACATGCTTTAACGTGCATCCATTTATAAATTTGATAAATATCAAAGACTCCTGTTATAACAGCTATAAGGGTACTGGAAAATAATATCGAATAAAAAGTAGTCTTAGAAAATTTATTTTTCTTTTTATAAGCCCCCAATAGACAAATGAAAGGAAGAAAAATTAAAGGAATATTCAATTCCCAATGCGTGCTAATAAAATTACCTAATTGGCTAAACTTTATACAAATCAAATGTTTTCCTCCCTTATTTTTATAGTCCTAAAATTTGTTTCTTTTTAGCTTCAAATTCTTCTTGAGTAATAACTCCGCCATCAACGAGTCGCTTTAACTTTTTCAATTCTTCGATGTCATTATCATTTTTTGAAGATTCTTGCTCTTTGTTATTTTCCATTATGTAGGGTGTTAATCTATCGGATAGAACCCGAATTTCTTCGTTAATTGTATTTACAGTAAAACTGTCAGATTTTGTTTGAGTTGTGATTAATTTAATGTTGTAAGTTAGACCGCCAGTAAAAGTGATTTTTAATCCTAACTCATCAATATATTTATATTCTTTACCACCAGACAAAGCTCCAACAACAGCACCAACGCCACCAAAAAGGACACCGCCGACAGTTGCTCTTGTTAAAGTATGTTTTTTAGTTTCTCCGTGTTCTTTTTGAAAGGGTTCAATAGACTTGAGTTCATTAAAATTGCGAATATCGATTTTATTAGTTTGATTGATAAGAATTTGTTTTGATTCAAAATCGAAATAAACCTTTTCGAGTGAAAAAATTTGTTTCTTATGTTCTTTTATTTGAGCTTTAATATCTTGCTTCATTTTTTTATAACAATCTTTGCAAATAAAGCCCGAACGATATTCATGACGTGTAAAAAAGGTGGTTTTCTTCCCACAAAGTAAACAATTAGTATCCATTTTTAATCTCTCCTGAATAATTTATTGCCTACTCCTTTTTGTTTTCCATATACCCCTTAATAATTCCTTCGATGATCTCCTTATCATTATCTGTCATTGGTTTCCCGTCATAACTCATTACGGAGGCGAGTGCTTCTTCTAAAGTAAATTCACGTTTATTATTAGAATTGTTTTCTTCATCAAAGAAATAACCGACATTTACTCCAAATAAGTTACTTATTTTCTTTAACATATCCATACGAGGAGAATTATTCCCTAGTTCCCATGCAGAAATGGTAGTAGGTTTAACTTCTAAAATATTTGCTAAATCTTTTTGAGTGTAATTATGTTCTTTTCGTAATTCTTTGAATTTTTCAGCAAAAGTCAAATTAATCACCTCCTTGTATATACTTTATATGTATTATATAACAAACGTTACATTTTAAATATTTTTTTTAGTATTTTTTCAATAAAAGTATTTACAATACATTTAAAATGTAGTATATTATAAATGTACTTAATAAGGAGGCGATAATTTGGAAACACAAACCAAATTTAGTTTATCTGCGGCACGTCATAATGTTGGACTTAGTCAAAGTCAAATGGCTGATTTATTAGGGGTTTCCTTACCAACATATGCTAATTATGAGAATGGAAAAACGTTAATGCGAGTTGATACTGCAGATAAATTTAGTAAGATTGTAAAAATTCCAAAGCAACAGCTAATATTTTTTTAAATTTTATATACATTTAAAATGTAGGAGATGAACAATGATGAAATCATACAAATTTAAATCAGGAAATTTTGAACTTGCTAAGAACCTTGATTTCAGTAATTAGAAAGGGTGTTTTAAATGCTAACAGATTTGTTAAGCGACAAGGCAACAGAAAAAATTGTTGAAGCACTTGTTGAAGAAGTTCACCGGGTTGGAAAAGTTGAAGCTCGAAAGAGTGAAAAACGGTTTTTAAAGGTTAAAGAAGCTCATCAATATTTGAACATTGGTGATGAAACATTTCGGAAGTTGAGAGAAGCCGGTGAAATCAGACCGATTACAATTCCAGGAACTTCATTAGAAAGATTTGACCGTAAGGAATTGGATAAATTCATGGAACAAAATCAGTTATAGAAAGGAATCAATATCATGGAAACAATTAAAATCAATAATTTTTTAAGCGATGAAGAAGTATTAGAAAAACAAAAAGAATTGGAAAAACAAGGCAAGGTAGTTATTGCGGTTGAAAGAATGGAAGCCGATAACGTAACAGAATTTAAAGTCATGTAAAGGAGAAAAACAATGAAAGTAAATTGGTTGGTTGTTGATACAGGGTTATGGGTCTACATCATCACAAGTTTATTGAATGCTTCATTAGTTAGCAGTTGGGTAATGTGGTTAGCAATGGTTTTGCCATTAATTCATGTATGTAAAAAAGCTAATGATGAATCAAAAGAAAGGAGAGCATATCAAAATGAACACACAAAAAAAGCTCGGTAAAAATACCGAACTTGATAAAACTATCACAAATAAAATTCACAACACTAATTATGGCGTAAGTTCGCATGTAATTCAAGTCTTTCGTGATGAATTGCCAAAAATTCTAGAAAGATTGAGTTTAAAACATCGAATTGAATTTTTGCAAGATTTTATACCAAAAATCACAGAAAATCAGATGAAACTATTCGCAATCAATCTTCAGGACGCATATATCAGAATTTTGATTTCTGAACGATTAAGGAACGACTAAAAAATTATTTAGTTGGAAATCCTTCATCAAGTTCAATAGAAGCAATCTCATTACTACCGCCAACGGTTGAAACGTATGGAAGTTCATTGAGTGCTTCAGCTAAAGCAGAATCGTTCAAGCCACTTTCATTTTTGATTTCTTGAATGGTTTCAATGTTCCGAATGCCACAAGGACGTGTATTTGGAGCGTGCTTGATCAATATTTTTTCTAAATCCATAAAATACATCTTCTTTCATAAGAAACTAACTTAATTATAGCGGAAAGGACAGATAAAACTATGACAAATAATTTAGCACAAATTCAAAAAGATATTACGGATACGGTAAGTGCAAAGATTACAGAACTTGAAAAAACGGGGTTGCAGTTACCTAAAAATTACAACGCTCAAAATGCTTTAAAAGCAGCGTTCTTTACTTTGAATGAAACAATGACTAGAGATAAAAAGCCAGTACTTGTTGCATGTGATAAAGCGTCAATCGCTAATACTTTGTTGGATATGGTTACTCAAGGATTAAGCCCAGCAAAAAATCAATGTTACTTCATTCCATATGGAACTAAATTGCAAATGCAGCGTTCATATTTTGGAACAGTCGCAGTGCTTAAACGCTTGAATGATATTGCTGATGTTAAAGCTGAAGTGATTCATCAAGGAGATGAGTTTGAGATTGGATCTAATCAAGATATGGAAACAGTCGTAAGTAAATTTGTTCCTAAGTTTGAAAATCTAGATAACGAATTGGTTGGGGTATTTGCCATTATCAAACGAACAGACGGGCAATTGGATTACACGATTATGACTAAGAAACAAATTGATAAGAGCTGGGCTCAAACACGTCAACGTAATAATCAAGTTCAAAAGAATTTTGGAGATGAAATGGCAAAACGAACGGTGTTAAATCGGGCAGCCAAAATGTATATCAACACATCTGATGACAGTGATTTATTAACGGATGCAATCAATCGTACAACAAGCAATGAATTTGATGATGATAACGAAATTCGTAAAGATGTAACACCTAAAGAAGAAAAAGCAAAGGATATTTTGAAAGAAGCCTTAGCTGAACCAAAAGAAAAACAGGTTGAGAAACAAGAAGAAGCAACACAAAAAACAGAAACAGTTGAAGAACAACAAGCAAATGATAATCAAGAAAGTGAGGTGTCAGATAATGCCAAACAAGAAGAACTCTTTGATCACTTTGGAATGCCAGTTGACGGCGAATAATTACTACACACACGAAACAGACAGAGCGTATATGTCGGTTTCATTGTTCAAAGATTTTTTGAAGTGTGAAGCATGTGCATTAGCAAAGTTAAATGATGAATGGCAACCGGAAGAAGATAAGACAGCTTTGTTAGTTGGGAATTACATTCATTCGTACTTTGAAAGTGAGGAGAGCCACAAAAAATTCATTGAAGCAAATCAAAGTTCAATGTTTTCAACACGTGGAAAATCAAAAGGACAACTTAAAGCACCGTACAAGATTGCTGATGAAATGATTAAGCAATTAGCAAATCAAAAGCTATTTAAGCAGTTATATGAGCCAGGAGAAAAAGAAGTCATTGTAACTGGCGAAATTGGTGGCTTTCCGTGGAAAGGAAAAATTGATAGTTTACGAAAAATGCACGGTTTCTTTTGTGATTTAAAAACAACACGCGATATTCACCAAAAAATTTGGAATGATCAAACACGACAAAAAGAAAACTTTGTTGAAGCGTATGGATATTACTATCAAATGGCAGTTTATATCGAATTAATCAGACAAACATTTGATATTGATTGCTTACCATTCATCTTTGCAGTATCAAAGCAAACACCACCAGATGTTGAAGCACTTGATTTTGTATCTGATGAATCACAAGAGTTATTGGATTTGGCAATGCAAGATATTTTGGATAAGCAACCTCGGATTTGGAAATTAATCAAAGGCGAAGAAAAGCCTAAGCGGTGTGAACAATGCGAATACTGCAGAGCAACAAAGCAATTAACAAAGTTTGTACATGCTGATGAATTATAGGAGGTGTTAATGATGAGTGAAGAAAATCGTGAACTTACAACAGTGGGATTGATTAATGAAGCGTATTGTCAAAGAACTGTGCAATATAACGGCAGAGAATTCGAAGTTTTAATTGATAGTACCGGAAGAATTGTTGATGATCCAACAGAAATAGTAAGGCTTTGCAATAATGGTCAAGCATTGGAGTTTTATTCAGAAACTGGAAAAGTTCCTGATTGGTATGAGCTTAGAGGTGAATGATTAATGAGTAATATTAAACGATTTAAAAAGAATAATTTTACAATCACTGACAATAAGCTAATTAAAGATGAACGACTAAGCTGGAAAGCTCGGGGGATATTTATCTATCTATGGGCAATGCCTGATGATTGGAATTTCTATGTTGATGAAGTTGTTAAGCATTCTAAAGACGGAATTAGGTCTTTGCAAAGTGGGCTTTCGGAACTTGAAAAATATGGTTACTTAAAAAGAACAATGTATCACACAGAAGGACATTTTGGTGGAATGTCTTGGGAACTAAGTGATACTGGTGATTTTCCTGTCAAGCACAAAACCTGTCCGACAGAAAATGCTGTTGACAACAAAATCTGTCCGACAGGAAATGTACCACTACTAAATACAAATAATACTAATAAAAAAGAAATACTAAATAAAAAGGATAATAGATCATCATCTGCGCGCGACTCTCTAGATAATTCTACTAAAAATATAGAGAGTAGGCAGAATGCTTTTGAACTGTATCAAATTACAGTTGGTGTACTAACACCAACACAGAATCAAATTTTAAGCGAATATATTCAAAATCTTTCAGATGAAGTTGTTCAGTTTGCCATTAATAGCATGGCTAATCAAACAGAACGTCGGAGCTTTAATTACTTGAATAAGATTTTGATGAGATATGAACAACTTGGAATTCATACAGTAGAACAAGCTGAAAAATTGGAAAAGCAACATCAGGAAAGTTTGAAACGAGTAAGACCGAAACAAAAGAAAAAATCTAAGCGAAGAAATACGTTGCCATTTTAGGAGGTGTGTTTTATGGGAAATGCCGTTGCGGATAGGTTAGCAGATATTATTCATAAATTTCACATCAATGAGATTCCTAAAGTAACTCCTGAAGAAGCACAAAAACACAGTGAGCAGGTTGAACAACGCTTGGTAAATGAGTATCAAACTAAGCGTGCAAAGAATTTTACAAGGGTTAGGAGTATTTACAACGAAAAGAACGTGCTTAATCACGTTTTTAAAGACGTGAAGCCAGTATCTGATGAATTTACCGTACTTGCTAAAAAAGCACTGGTAATCGCAAAAAAATATGCAAATGGCGAAAGATTTAATACCGTGCTTAGTGGTCAAGCAGGAGCGGGCAAAACAATGTTAGCAGTTTGCATAATGAATTATTTACGAAGCAAGCGGCCACAAGCAAAGTGCTTATTTATTTCAGTTACTGAACTATCAGAGCTTGCATTTAGTCAGTATCGCAAAGAAGAGTATGACCAGCAGGCAAGGTATAACCAAGCAATGAAAGATATTGCAGAATGTGATCTATTAGTTCTTGATGATTTGGGAACAGAAAGCAGTATGACAGCTGATACATCAGAATCAAGCAACACCGTGCAAAAGATGTTGTTTCGTATTGGGGATTTAATGCAAGGAAAAAGGTTAATGATAACGACGAATAATAACGGGGAAGAATTAACAGAGATGTATAACCCCAAAATCATTAGTCGCTTATTAACCAGCAATCAAGAACACATTTTGAAATTTGAAAATGTTGAAGATTATCGACAGCAACATAACTGAGGTGAACGAGTATGATTGAAGAATTTACAGTCTAGGCAAATATACCAGAAAATAAAAAAATTTTGTACGACATCTTAGATAAACAATTTCCAAAATTAAAGGAGGACAAAGAAAATGGATGATATTAAAAGTTCTTACAAAGGTCTGATTGATAATTGGAAAGAAAATAACCAGTCTGACGCATTCGCTTGTTTGTTTGATTTGATTGAAAGTAGCCTTTCAAAATCAATTCCATTATCAAAATACCAGTTCGCAAATAAGGATGATCAAGAACACTTTGAAAAACAAGTAGATATGATGATTGATCAGATTAACGAAATGTACAGATTTGCATACGGGAAAATGGTGGAAGCATAACAGTGAAGATAATCGTTCCAATTGCACCACAACAGCAAGAACGTCCACGATATGCCAAACGTGGAAGATTTATTCAAGTGTATGATCCAAAGAAAACGAAAATATTTAAACGACAGTTAGGACAGTTCGTAAAACAGTATATGCAAGAAAACGAATTACAGCCGTTTACAGAGCCGATAATCGTATCAGTTATATTCTACCGTCCTTTACAAAAAAGTATCTCTCGGGTTGAGAAACAGCGGAGATTAGGTGGGATACATCCACCAAGTGTTAAGCCGGATGTTTCTAATTATTTGAAATCTTTTGAAGATGGTTTGAATGGTGTGCTTTGGAAAGATGACGCGTTGATTATTAAAGAAACTATTGAAAAAAGATATTCAGAAAATCCGCATTTAGAAATCGAAGTAACAGAATGGAGTGAGCAATATGGAAACGCAAGACAAGAAACAAATCATGATGTTTCAGCAAAACGTGAATGAACACATGAAAGATTTTGAACAGGATATTAAAACATCACCAGTCAATGCTTACGAAGACGCCTGCAAGGCACGCATGGCATTGAATGAAGTCATTAATTTGTTCTTAACACAAGGATATGTTGAAGATTGATCTAGTTCGGTATCAAATGGCAGTTCGACTCTGCCACTAGATATTGTCGTTACTGTCAGAACGACAAACCTTTGACCATTAATCACTTAAGTATTATGTAATTGCACGTAAACGAATTTTCTTCCCGATAAGGTCTGACAGAGTCCAGACAAGTAAAGGCTTGCTAAAGTGCTTCAAGGTGCTTTCTGGGCTTAGCGATTTGTTGAGATACCAAATCGCAAATAATTTTAAAGGAGATGAATCATCTCCATAAAAAGTCTTTCAAAAGTATCTCATATTCCTATAACTATTCACGATTTGCTGACTGTCAAAGGTTGGCAAACCATTGCGGTTTATGGTTTCACCGCAAAATAAATAAAGACCAGTCTAATACAACGTGGTTAGGAATGCAGCCACAATCAAAAATATACAGAAAAGAGATGGGAGATCTCCTTTAAGTGCTTATTCTTATTGCTATTGCGTTCCACAACGGATATTGGGCCATCAACCTTTAAGCCGACGGATTGTTTAGGAGTGCAAGTTTTCCGTAAGAAATGAAATCAAATCAAGAAAGTGAAGTGAAAAAACAACTTTTATTCAATATTAATCAGCACTCAAGCGACAATTTAATAAACTTTCAAAATGATACGAGAGTCTGCTAGTTGTCAAAGGCTAGCAGATTATACCACGAGAAACACTGCAAACAGAATAGTTTCAAGTGGGGACAAATTTATATAGAGAGTAGGAATCTTTCTTTCTGTTTTTAAACAACTTCTGTTTGCAAACTTTCTGACATGTTGTTTTTAACTCTGCGGTGGATATTTTCACTGTATAGGCGTTTTAAAAGAAATGGGGTGTATTTACATTGAAATAAGATAAAAACTCTTAGAAACGAAAATATAACATGAAATTAAATTAGCTCTTTGAAAAATGAATAACGTAAAATTAATAACCATACTCATATTTTTCCGTTATTCGCTTTTCAAATTTTCTTTTATAAAAAATTGATAAACTTCTAGGCTTGGTTAGTGTCGGAGCTTGCCAAGTCATTGCTCCTCGGACTTGGGGGCATAGGTATTACAACTTTGTGATTCTTTGAGATGAGCAAACGTAAATCAGGATTCAAAATAATCGCCCAACTATCGAAAAGCCACATCGGTATGATCACGGTTCGACTCCGTGAGTGGCTGTTTATCCGGATAAAAAATCAAATTTATGGAGTGATTTTAAAATGGCAGAAATTAGCGATAAAGACAGTGCATTAATCAATATGATTGCAGATTATTTTAATGACCGCTACGGAACAGCAATCGTTGTGATTTCAAATGGCGAAGAAATGCAAGTGTCTGGTCGAAATTATAATTCAGAACAGGTCTTATCAGTTGGCACAGCAATGATTGAGAATGAGTTAAAAGAAGTGTTAGAAGAAGATACACCTGATGAAATCGCTGAAAATAGAAAGATTGCTGACATTCTAAAAGCAATGGGAAAGGAGAACTAATCATGAAAATTATCAAATTTAAGCCACGGGATAAATTCGTAAAAGAATACATGAAAGAGATTTTAGGTGAATTGCTTAATGAAGATGATGTAGCTAAGGAATACAACAAAATTCCGTTTAATAAAATCATGATGATATTCAATATTTTAAAGCCAGCAATTTTGAAAGAAATTGAATGGGAATTGGTTGACGGATTTGAAGCTAGCGGATTTAAAGAGATTGCACCAAATACTTACTATAACGAACAAGTTGGAACAATTACCGTCAAGAAAAATGAGGTTACAGAATGATCATTATTCAGGGATTATTAGCAATTATTTTGGCGATCATCGCAACAGTAATTATTTTATTTGTAACTGATGTTGTTTATGTTACGTTCAGAGCTTTTAATTTTAGTTCAGGAAATGCAACTTTAATGACGATTTTAGTATTTGCAATGATTGCTTTTCTAAGCACCGTATTTTTGAAATTAATGAGATAGCAAAAGGTCGAAACAATATAAGCGAAATTAGTAACGACAATCTGACAAAGGAGCGTGAGAAGTTTGAGTGAACCAACACTCTATTTCATTACAAGAGATAATCATGTAGAGCATATTGACAGCACAATCAAAGATATTTCTTTTAAAAATGTTCAAGCAGATGAATATGAGATTTATTTAGACGGTAAGAAATGCATAATTGACCGTGAAACATGGGCATACATTGATTGGTGGACAGGAAGTCATAAGTGAAAGGAAGAATTAAAAATGTTCAAGAATAACAAACAAGATACCAAGAATTTGATTAAGCAGATTTTTAATGAAGTTAGTCGTTTAAACGATGACATTTTCAAATTGGATGTTTTTATCAGGACAAAACAACTTGAAAAGAATCTATCGGAAGAAGAAAAGCAATACATTGACGAATGCGGTCATCAGTTATCAGGAATGAAACAGTATAAGCAGGCGTTAGAAAACAGAACGATTTTGTTAGAACATTCGCTAGAAAGCATGAAGTAATGGAATTAGTAACAACGCTGATAATTGAATTCATTATCTTTATTGCGATTGTTTGCATAAAAAAATAACGCCTTAACAGCGTCATTTCTAAAATAATAAATATCAAAGCAATTTCTATTATAACAGATTAAAGGAAGTGGCGTTGGTGGATTTATTACTGGATATTGATAACATTGACTATAAGAAAACCGCTTTGAATGTTCAAGACTTTTTAGATCACAAATTACCGCATATTTTGAGATTAGCAAATGAAAGTCCAGCAAGTTTGAAATCACCAGTTATCTCGGATATGCCGGTAAGCTATAGCAACGGTGAAAACCATAATGAAGATAAGATTGTTAAATATATTGCTGCGAAGAATTTAATTAATGGTGTAGCACGGGCTTTTCAAAGTTGTTCTAAAACGTCATTTCAAATTTTAAAAGGCAAGTACATTGACGGTTTGCAAGATTGGCAAGTCGAAGAATTAATGTATTGTTCACATGCAACGTATTTTAAATTAAGAAGTAAGGCTTATAACGAATTTGCTGATTGTTTTGAATTACAAAAAGGGTGTAGGGATTTACATGTATATAATAAAGAGCTGACTTAGTATCAGCTCTTATTTTTTGTTTTTAAATAATCAAAAGTCACATATATAAGATATGCAGGAACTATCGTTATACAATAAGCTATTATTAGTTTATAGTTTTTGGAAATAGTTACATGATTGTAAACTTCATTTACTAATAAGGTGAATGTAGGAAGAAAAACTAAAAATTTAATAGTATTTTTTAAATAACAAGCTATGCGATCAATCGTCTCTTTTTTTAAACTCAACTTTTTAATAGAAAAAACATTTAGCAGCAGCGAAATAAGTAGCATTATTCCTAGTTGAATAATAAAACTTTTACTTAATTGTAGCCTATTTATAGTTGGTGAACCAAAAGCAGGATAAAGTATTGCAAAAAAATTGAATAGGAATAACGAAAGAATTACAAATGTGGAATCCTTTTTAGAAGAATAATGCGAACTCATAATTCCAAAATAGATTAAAAATAAAATAATTAATATTGGGTTATGAGGTAAGTGATTTAAAATATTGAATTTTAAAATCAAAATTGGAATGCTTAGTAAAATTATTGGAATTAACATACTAGCAATATATAATCTTTTTTCAATATCATCTTCAATTTTAAAAGAGTTGATTATATCAAGTGAAAAGGCCATTGGGAAAAATGGTACAAGTGCAAAGGTATAAATTCCATTAATTACAGTATTATCAATTTTAATAGATAAAGTGTTGGCTAAAAGTGTGGTTACTCCAACAAGTAAAGAAATAATTTCTGATAACTTTGAAGAAAAGTACGTTAAAGCAGGAAATAAATGATGATTTACATCACCATCTATTCTATTTTTAAATCGAAAAAGATTCAGTAAAGATAATATTACAAAATATATTGAAAGAGAAATCAACAAATTCTGAAGGATATAACCGCCAGATTTATTAAAATTCAAAGAAAAAAAGGCAACTAGAATTATTGAAAAATAATTAATACAATAAATAAAAATAAAAAATGCAATGTAATGTTTCCTATTTTTTAAATCTCTCTTTGAGGATCCATGTAAAAATCGGCATTCATTTTTTAAAAAGATCCCAAGAGGTAAAAAAATAATTAAAATGGCTAAAATGATTAAAATAATCAAAATGTCAAACATCTCCCTTTTATATAATTATCTTATTTTAACAAAAGAATGATTATATAAAAAGGAAGTATTGTCTTAAAATAAACTGTTCTAATTTTATTTTAAACAAAATCAAAACTATTAGTAAACTTCATCAAAACATCTAAGGCGTTACTATGATATTGTCGAAAGATGAGGTCATGGTTATGAAAAACACCAAACGCTTTGGCAAAGTAAGGACGAACGAAGAGTATTTGATACTTTGTCGGTTAGAAAAAGAAATTAAAATTCAAAAACATAATAAAAAACGTAGGCGATACACGGAAGATGTACCGCCTATTTGTTTACACAAAAGGGGATGAAATGATGAAAGTTCAAGAGATGAGTATTGATGAAATCAAACCATATGAAAATAACCCACGAATTAATGATAACGGTGTGAATGCAGTCGCAAATAGTATCAAAGAATTTGGTTGGAAACAGCCAATCGTAGTTGATAAAGATAACGTGATTATTGTTGGTCATACACGCTACTTAGCAAGTAAACAATTAAAACTGAAGAAAGTTCCGGTTATTGTTGCGAATGATCTAACACCAGAGCAAGTAAAAGCATATCGACTTGCCGATAATAAAACGAATGAATTAACCGAATGGGATGAAGATTTACTTGATGTTGAATTAAGCGACATTGAGCAATTATCAGATATTGATATGACTGATTTTGGATTTGAGAATATCGAAGATGAAATTGAACTGGATGAAGATAATTCATCAGAATCGTCAAACCCATATACAGATAAAAAAGAAGTTCCACAATATGAAATTCAAGGCGAAGAGCCTGATATTTCTGAATTAGTTGACGGAACTAAAACACAAGAATTGATTAATAAGATTGAAGAAAGTAACGTTCCAGATGACGTGAAAAGATTTTTGAAAGCCGGAGCAATGCGACATCTTAAATTTAATTATGTAAAGATTGCTGAATATTATGCTCACGCTTCAAAGGAAGTTCAAGATCTTTTTGAAGATAGCGCATTAGTAATTCTTGATTATGATGACGCAATAAATAAAGGATATATCAAATTCAAAGATGATATAGAAGCGGTAAGGAGTGAAGAAATTGACGAATAAGTTGCGCAAGAATTTTGCCGTTCTTATTCTGTCTTACGGTCGTGCGGATAGTGTAATCACGATTAAAACACTTAGAAGATGTGGTTATACTGGAAAGATTTATCTTGTTGTTTCAGATGATGATCCGCAAATAGATGAGTATCGGAAACGTTATTCAAATATTCTTGTTACGTTTAATCGAAAAGAAGCGGCCAAAGACGTTGACGCAATGGATAATTTGCCTAATTATCGTGGCGTTATTTATGCTCGAAATTCATGCTTTAAGATTGCCAAAGAATTGAATTTAGATTATTTTCTTGAACTCGATGATGATTACCGTGAATTTAGTTGGCGTTGGGGAAAAGATGACGAATTAAAACAGACGATAACAAATCAATTAGATTCTATTTTTGAAATCTTTTTACAGTTTCTTGATGATTCAGGAGCGTTAACCGTTGCATTAAGTCAAAATGGAGATTTCATTGGTGGATTGCATGGTAGTAATTATCAAAAAGAACTGACAAGAAAAGCAATGAATGCGTTCTTTTGTAAAACAGATCGTCCATTTAAATTCTTTGGCAGAATTAACGAAGATACGAACATGTATGTTTATTACGGAAGCATTGGAAAATTAGTTTTTACGTCAATGTTATCTTCACTTGAACAAGAACCAACTCAACAGAATAATAACGGAATGACAAATTTATATCTTGATTATGGAACATATTTAAAATCGTTTTATTCAGTAATGATGAATCCTAGCGTAGTTTCATTAATGAAAATGGGAGATGTTAATATGCGAATTCATCATAAAGTAAATTGGAAATATTTAACACCGAAGATCATTAGCGAAAGATATAAGAAATAGAAAGGTGGTGATTGTATGTGGCACGTGTCAGATATGAAGAGTGGATAAAACCCGAGAATTTAATTCTGATTCAAGGTTGGAAACGGGACGGATTAACTGATGAACAGATTGCCCATAATATCGGTATCAATCGTTCAACATTAAGGCGTTGGCAGAAAAGAGAACGTGAAAGAGGCGATAGTTGCCCCATTTGCAACGCATTAAAAATCGGTAAACAGCAAGCTAATTTTGTTATCGAAAATAAGCTCTTTGAGAAAGCACGTGCTGGGAATACAACCGCTATGATATTTTGGTTGAAAAATAACTGGCGCGATAAGTATAACGACAGTCAATTATCAGTTGAAGAACGTGATTTGGCAAAGCAACGAGCTGAAAAAATTAAAGCTGATACCGAGGTTGCTAAAGCCAAAGCTAAAATGTTGAATGATGAAAATAATGCTGGAATAACGCAGATCATATTCAATGATGATATGAAACCGGATAATGAAGGAGATGAAGAAAATGGAGCTGAAACTTAGCTTGAAAGAGCTAGTCGGTGGCGGTTACTACGATTACTGGCATGACAAGCATTTCTATCGGGTCGTAAAAGGTTCACGGGCTAGTAAAAAGAGTAAGACGACAGCTCTTAACTTCATTTATCGTATTATGAAATATCCATGGGCAAATTTGCTTGTTATTCGGCGTTTCTCAAATACCAACCGTCAATCAACATACGAAGATTTGGTGTGGGCGATTTCAAGGTTTCACGTGGAGCATTTATTTAAACTCAATCCGTCTTTACCGGAGATTATCTACAAGCCGACAGGACAGCGAATCATTTTTCGTGGGCTTGATAAACCATTAAAATTAACATCAATCACAGTTTCAAAAGGTTATCTAGCTTGGGTTTGGATAGAAGAAGCGTACGAGATTGAAAGTGAAGATAAACTTGAAACACTTTCTGAAAGTATCCGTGGGCGAATTGATGAACCGGATGCGTTTAAGCAAATCACAGTAACGTTTAACCCATGGAATGAACATCATTGGTTAAAGCGAACTTTCTTTGATGAAAAGACCCGTAAAGCTGATACATTCGCAATTACAACGACATTTAGGTGTAATGAATGGCTTGATGACGGCGACCGTAAACGTTATTTAGATTTATACAAAACAAATCCAAGACGTGCCAAAGTTTCATGCGACGGTGATTGGGGCGTTTCTGAAGGACTTGTTTTTGAAGATAATGTTCACATGGAAGATTTTGATATAATGCAAAAAATCACGGAATGCGGACAAACAAGTTTTGGGCTTGATTATGGCTTTGGGAATGACCCGACAGCATTCGTTGCGGTTGCGATTGATGAAGAACACAAGAAATTGTGGATCTATGATGAGATGTATGCTCATCATCAAACAACACCACAAACTGCTGAATGGATAATTAATCACGGTTATCAAAATGCGCATATCCTTGCTGATAGTGCTAACCCGGAACGAACGCAACAATTAGTTGATATTGGAATCATCAACGCTGATAGTGTTCAAAAGACACGAGTTGAAGCCGGAATTGACCAACTTTGGCAGTATCAGATTTACGTTCATCCACATTGCAAAAATATTTGGAATGAGTTTAACAACTATGTTTTTGATACTGATAAAATCGGAAACACATTGAATGTTCCAAAAGATGAAAACAACCACGCAATCGATGCTTTGCGCTATGCAATGCGACCTTTTATGCAGAATTATGATAATGCGGTCAGCGTTAAGTGGAGCGAACAGTATAGAATTGGCGAACAGATGGGAGTGAATTACTAAATGCCAAAGTTAAAGATTGAACGACAACATCGCTTTAATGAAGAAGCTAATCGAGTTTATCAAATGCCAACAAGCATGTTTGAGCAAATCAAAAATGAACCGTCTGCTTTGTTTGAAACGGCATTCAAATTCATGACTCATCATGCTAATTATGAAGTACCACGATTGCAGGAATTAAAGCGATATTATTTAGCTCAAAATGACATCAAGAATAAACCGCAATCAACAGCGGTTAATCATTCAACCAACCGAATTGCGAGTGCCTTTGCAAGGTATATCACAAACATTCGTGTTGGTTATTTTTTAGGCAATGATATTCAATTCAAGGTTAATTCCGAAAATGAAGAAGATACTGGACAGCTTGAAGAAAACGTAATTAATTTCAATCATCAAGTTGATGAATCTTATATTGATGAAATGATCAAGAAAGATTTGTCAATTACTGGTCGAGCTTATGATTTAGTTTACGTTGACGCCGGAACAAATGATTTAAATTTAGCAGTTGTTGACCCGACAACATGTTTTGTTGTCTATGATGACGCAATCAAACCGCAGCCATTAATGGCGGTTAGATATTATCAAATCGGTATTTTGCAACAGGATTTACAAGAGATTTACGAAATCTATACCGATGATATGCTTTATCGTTATCACACTGACGGCGGTTTTCCTGACGTAAATAGTCCGGCACCATATGCAACGCTTGATAGTCAGACACCGTTATTCTTTGGACGTGTTCCATTAACAGAATACATTAACAATGAAGAACGAACTGGAGATTGGGAAGCGGAATTAGATCAAATTGACGCATTGGATAAATCAATATCCATGATGGCTGATTTCCAAGATGATTTTGATAATGCAAATATTATCTTAACGGGTAAATTTGCAAACATGACCGCTCCGGTATTCATGAAAGATGACAAGGGCAACGTGATTAAGGGGAAAGACGGGCAACCAGTTATTCTTGAACCACCGCACCCAGACGTTGGACCACATAATCACATGTGGTATTTAGAACCATACGCAATGCAAACTGGTGTCGGTCAACCAAAGCAGGTCATTCAACCTAACGCTCAATATCTAACAAAGCAATATGATTCAGCAGGTTGGGAAACTTACACGAATTTCTTAATCAATGAAATTCATAAATACACTAACACGCCAAACGTGAATGATCCAAACTTCGCAAGTAATGCAAGTGGTGTGGCAATGAGTTACAAATTGTGGGGTTCAGACCAAGAACGTAAGATTCAAGAATCGTTATTTGAAAAGAGTTTAAATGAACGTTACTTAGCTTGCGTAAATTATTGGCAAACTCTACACGCAATTCATAGTCAATTAACAGCAACGGAATTAGTTTCAGCATTAACGTATACATTTACACCAAATCTTCCAAAGAATGATGAAGAAACAAGTACGTTGATTCAAACGCTGAATAGTACTGGAATTCTTAGTGATGAAACATTGCGTGAACTTGCTGAACCAATCACTGGCATTTCAGCGCAAACTGAACAACAGCGAGTAGATGAACAGCAAGAATCGACAATGAATAAGCAGATTGGCTATGATTTAGGCGATTTTGGAACGGGTAAAGTATTTAGCACTGGACAACCAGCAGTTGTTGAAAAACAGCCGGTATCAAACGATGATGAACAATCTTCAGAAAACAATAAGGACGATGAATCATAATGATTGATACAAAGAAGTTAATCAGTGATTTAAATAAAGTTTTTAGTCCGACAAGCGAGAGTGTTAAGCAGTTAGAACAAATGATACAAAGCTATTCGCAGAATCAGCAGGCTAACATTGCTTACTTTGTTGATAACGGGCTTGAATGGAATTCCAATGCAACTCCTGAAGATGTTCAAAATGTATTGCAGGAATTAAAGCAATTTCAAGAGCAGGTTCATCAAGAAGAAACGGGCGGATTAGTTGGAGTTTCAACACTATGCGGAATAATTTTAAATAACTTACCATATCAAACTAATCTTGACGTAGCTAAATTAAAATCACGAATTCAAGTTGCTAAATTGGGGATTGATACTGCGAAACATCTTCAACAAGAACAGAATCAAATTGAAGAGAAGACAACGTCAGTTATTGAAAAGCATGTAAAACCAGTACGTGTCGATAATGACGATGAATTGGCACAAAAGATTGCTAGTTTTAACAGTCATCACGGTTATCATCCAGTTTATAAGCAACGGGCTTTAATGCGAATCGCTTGGCAAAATGCAACGCCGGAAAAGCCAATCAATTTGATATTCAGACACATGCAACAACTTGCGGTAGATCTTGATAATATTATTGATTACGCTGTTAAGAATCATGTAAATTGGAATGCTATGACAAAACAATATGAAAAACTATTTAATGCAAGTCAGCAGGATAATTTATCGCAAGGAAAATGGCGGTCAACGGTGGCTAAAGAATACATGTCAACGCAAGCTAATCTAAAGCGGGTATTCGTTACGGAATGCAAAGCAAGACAAACGCAAGTTGCCGCTAAAGATTATCAAGTGCAAGGCTATAACGAAGTTGAAGTTGTAAGTCGCCACAGTAGCCACGTTTGCTCATTCTGCATTACAACGGACGGAAGTACCGTCAAGATTGATGAAATGGAACAAGGTATTAATGTTCCACCGTTTCATCCAAATTGTTGTTGTAACGTTATTCCGGTAGCAAACATGAATTACGATGATGTTTTAAATGAATTGAATACTTGACCTAAGCAAGTCATTAAACTGCTTATTTTTTATACGCTGACGAGCGAAAAACGGAATTAGTCGACAGACGTTAAATGGAGGTTCTAGATGAACAACGAAAATCAAAATCAAGATAATGAAAAAGAAGTGGAAAAGCAAAAGAGTGAAAATGAAGTGCAATTCACCGATGAACAACAAGCAAAAATTGATGAATTGATTGCTTCAAAGATTGCTAAGGAACGTTCTAAAAGTGATGAACGTGTCAAACAGCTTAAAGAAAAGCAAGCTCAAGACTTGCAAGAAGCGATTGAAAAAGCAGAAAAGCGAGCCAAAATGACTGCTGATGAACGAGCTGAAGATGAACGTAAAGAACGTGAAGCCAAAGTACAAAAGCAAATGGCTGACTTGGAACGTGAAAAGCGTGAATTCCATACAAAATCATTATTGCTTGATAAAGGAATTTCTACGGATATGTTGCCCTTAGTCATGGGACAAACTGACGAAGAAACTAATGATCGTTTATCTGTACTAGAAAACTATGTCAATCAACAGGTTGAACAAGCGACTAAAGAATTGCTGAAGGGTCGTCAAAATCCAAGTGCTAATAGTAATGGCAACCAACAAGGCGGTTCAGTCAATGGCGATAATCCATGGGCTGATAAGTCATTCAATTTAACTAAGCAAATGGAAATCACACAAAAAGACCCAGATTTAGCAAAGCAAATGATTGCTCAAGCTCAGCCTAAAAATTATTACATCAAGCCAGAAATTTAATGAAGGAGAGATTACATTATGACAGATTTTTCAAACGCAACACATTTATCAGATATGCAAATTCCTGAAAGCTGGGCAAGTTACATTATTGAACGTTCAACAGCTTCAAATGCTTTTTTCCAAAGCGGTGTAGTAGCAGATAACACACCAGCATTTCATAATTTAGGAACATCAGGAACGACTGTAAATATTCCGGCATTCCAACCACTTGAAGTTGCTGACCCACAAGTTCCGACAGATACCGCTGACCTTGTTTTGAACAAAATCAAAACGGATAAATTCCAAGCTCGCAAATTAGGCTTTGACCAAGCATGGAGTGCAACAGATTTATCACGCGAATTATCAGGAGCTGACCCATTAGGTGCGATTGGTGATTCGATTGCTGATTACTGGAATACAATTTACGAAAAAGTATTACTTGCTGAATTAACAGGAATGTTTGCTTCAACATCAATGAAAGGTGTTAACCAATTAGACGTAACGTCAACTCAAGACCCAACATTCTCATTAACGAACTTCAATAAGGCTCGTTTCATGTTAGGCGACCGTTACAAAGACTTAGCATTGGTTGTCATTCACTCTGATATTTTAATGCAACTTCAAAATGCAAATATCGTTGACCCGAAAACAGGTGCAACAAATACGTTTGTGATCAATGGTAATGCAAATGTGCCAACATCAATCACAGCACCAGACACTGGCGATAGTATCAAAGGCGTTCAAATTGTTGTTGATGACGCATTAACAAAGGACGCAAGCGGTAAATACAATTCATACTTATTTGCCAAGGGTGCCGTTTCATACGTTGAACTACCGGTTGAAAATGCAGTTGAAACGGGACGTGAACCATTAATCAATCATGGTGTTGATTACTTGATTAATCGTCGGCGTTTCGTAATGCAACCGCAAGGAATTTCTTGGAATGATACAGCATTCGGCGCTGATAAAGAATTCCCTGACTTAACAGATTTGGCTAACGGTGCAAACTGGACAAAGAAGTTTGATAATAAGTTAATTCCAATGGTTAAGTTCACTACAACAGACGGTGCAATCATTCCGGCAAGTACAACAGCAGGAACAAGCACTTCAAGCACGTCATCAAAATAAAGGAGTGATTTTGAATGCTAACAACTGATGATGACTTAAACAGAGCAATGACGATGATAGACGTTGAGTTATCGGATAAAGACCAAAACAGAATTAAGCTATACATCAACAATGTTAAGCAAGCCATTATGACGTTGATTGGTGTTCAAAGTAACTCTGATGAAGATGACGGCGGTTTTCCGCAAGAACTTAATTACATCGTCGATGAAGTTGTTACCGCTAAATATAACAAGTTTCATAACGAGGGTATGGATATGGTTACTGAAGAGGGACTAACGCTTAAATTCAGTTCTGATGATCTGCAACCATATTACGTTATGTTGCAAGCGTGGGTCGACAATCATCAAGTAAATAACGGCAAAGCGATTGGTTGGGAGTGATGAATTATGCGATATGACACACAGGTTTTGCTTTTAACCAAAGCGCAAGATGAAGACCCGGATGGATTAGATCATTCAATCAAATATGCGAGTCAAACAGTAAAAGCTAATGTAAAGCGAGCTAATTTAACGTTAGCAAACGGGCAAATGTATGACGCAACGGTTGTTCGCTGTTTTGGTGAATATACCGCTGACGCAATCGGCTTTATTGGTGAATATAATGCTGATGATGAAAGTACGATTCATCAAATTCAAAAGGTTGGACGTCATACTAATCGCACAGATTTCTATATCATTCATGGGGAAGTGATTTTCCATGGCTGAAAATGATGAAAGTGTATTGCCAGTCGTTTCTTTTTCCGTTGATACAAGCGGTTTGGAACAGATGAAACAAGTTGCTCAATCAATGGCTTCAAATGGTTTTGATGAAGCGGTGGGTATTGCGAATGCTACTGAACAGAAAGCACAAGCATTAAGTAAGGCATTTATCAAAAATGCCGGGGCGAAGGAAGTCAATCAAGCGCAAGCTATTGAAAGTCAATTAGTCGGACATGGCAAAAGCGGATATGTTCCGACTGGTAACTTACAAGGAAGTATCAAGCCGGAATTTAGTCAAGACGGCATGAGTGTATCTATCAAACCAGAAGCAACGAATAAAGCCAATGATTATTACGGACAATACGTTGAATTTGGAACTTATAAAATGGCACCTGAACCATATATGAAACCATCTGGAGAAAAAGTTTCTGCTGATTTAGATGATGAGTTTGAAACGATTGTAAGAAAGGCGGTGGATTAGTGGAGCCCGAAGTCGATTTATTGTTATCAGTTAAGAAACTATTAAAAAGCATACAAATCCCGGTGTATGATCTCGGACAGCAACGCCTGGAAAAGTTTCCGCAGATAATTGTTTATCTTCAAAATGAACAAGAAATTACGGATTTGAAAGTTATGGATTGCGTAAAAGCAACGATTGGCGTTGATGTTTATGTTGATATTACACAGCAAGGAAAATCATTGATGATTGGGCGTAAAGTTGCAAATTTAATGCAACGATTGAAATTGTCGGAATGGCCATTACGTTATTCTGATTACTCAATGCGACCAATCGTTGATACTTCATTACAAAGCAGGACATTATATCGTCTTGCTTTTTTGTTTGATTATTTTATTTACGGTAAGAAAGGATGAATAGCACATGGCTACTGAAGAAGTAAATACAGTTAATTTAGATACAAAGTCAGCTGACAAAATCGTTTATGGTATCAAATTTCCATGGGATAAAACAACAGATCCAATCAAAATGTTGGGAGTACAAGCAGCGACATCAACAACAAACACTCGTAAGATGACCGATGTTGCAACTAAGAAAGGAACGTTGCATGCGTCAGGTTCACGTTCAGAAACGTTTGTCGTTGATTCATATTGGTTACGTGGTTCTGATATTTATGACGGGTTAAAACGGGTCGTTGAAGAAGGAATCAAAGTTGCAATTTGGCGGATTGATTTTAACGAAAAGCGTTATGACTCAACAGGAAAATTATATGTTCCCGCAGATTTTGCAATGGCAACACCTAATGGCTTACCAAACACTGAAGCAGTTAATAACTTGATTCATTCAAACATCACATACGATATTGACGGTTCAAGCCAACCCGGAATGCTTAGTCAAGATGAACTCGACCCTGATATGTTGTCAGACGGTTTGAAGATGTTCAGCTTTACAGGTGCAGCAGGTATTGGTGGCACAGAAGATCCAGAACCAACACCGCTTGAACAATGGGATAAAGAACATGGAACATCAGATAACAATATCAGTCAATCAAGTTCTTCAACAGGTACAACGTCAGGTTCAAATAACAGTGCAGTAGTAACACCAAAGGCTTAATCGAATTGGAGGAATAAAATATGGAAAATTTAACAATCAACGGTAATGTGTACCAACCAAAATTTAATTTTGCATTCTATAAGCAAGTATCAAAAGCAATGGCAAACGATAGTCAAGACGGCTTTAGTGTCTTAGTTCAAGATTTATTAGCTGGTAAAGTTGAATCTATCGTTGAAGCATACTACCACGCACTTGCTTATTACAAACGTAATCAACCAACTGAAGATATGGTCGAAGAAGCATTATCAGCCACAGTTTTTGTTTCAGATGAAGCAACAGAAAACGCAGTTGATGACATCATTAAAACCATGCACGATGATAATTTTTTAGCACGGAACTTGTCGGAATTTATCAAGACTACCGAAAACTCAATGGATATTGTGGAAGCTCAAGCGGATGCAATGTCAGACGAAGAAAACGGTCAACCAAACATGCAAAAGAAAGCCTTAGAAACAAGTTTGAAGAGTACGCAAGAACAACTGAACCGGTTGAAGACCCTCACAAACTCTGGCTTGACACCATCACCTATGGGCGACAAATCGGAATCAGTCCAAGCGAATTAGATGAAATGACACCGTCAGAATTCAAGGCGGTGGAAAAAGGTTATCAGCTTCATTTGCTTGATGAACAAGACCAAGCACTGGTTAAGGCACAAATACCACAACCAGTCTTTGGAGTTGATACTGAAGCGGTCCGACCAAGTGAATTTACAGATGAAATGCACGAAAAGAATCAAAAATTGCGCGACCGCATTACTGGAAATGAAAAGATCATTAACAGTCAATTTAAAGCTGGTTCATTATCGCCGGCATATAAAAAGATAATGGAAGAACGTGCTAGAAAGGAGGGCGAACATGACAGCAGTTGTTGAGAAACAATTCGTATGGCGTTTCGTTGATGAAGTCAGTGCAGGATTACGTCAAGCACAATCTCTTATGGAACAAACGCTTGAAGTTTTTCGTTCAGCAGGAGCAATCGCTAATGAAAGTGCTAATGGCTTGAATGTATTTGGTGATGACGCCAAATCATCAGCAGAAAAAGTCAATGAAGCAATGAATAAGTGCCAATCTGATATTAATAAAGTCAAAGAATCAGTTAACGGATTACCGAAAGATAAAAACGTTGATATTGAAACTAAAGCTAGTATCAGCGGTGTTGAAGAAGCTGAAAATGCGATTAATAAAGTTCCGAAAGAGAAGATTACGGAAATCAATGCAAAGGCGAATGAAAGTGCTGTTGACCGATTCACTGAAGAAGTCAACAAAGTTCCAAGAGAGAAAAGCACAGAAATCAACGCTAAAGCCAATGATGAAGCAGTTAATAAGTTCAAAGAAGAAATCAATACAACTCCTAAAGAACGTATTACCAATTTACTTGCAAAAATCAGCGGTAATGGTATTGGCTCATTTAAGCGGAGTGTTGAAGATATTCCGGAAGAACGTACAACAACATTAAAAGCCAATACAACTGATGAAACGAAAGTGAAATCATTTGGAGAAACGTTAAAAGGAACAGCTTTAGGTATGGGCATTTATAATGCAGCCATGCAAGCCGGTACTGCCGTTTCGGAACAATTTGGTTCGGCAATTAGTCGTTATGATCAGTTGCAAAGATTCCCACGCATTTTGGAAGATATGGGGTCAAGTGCGAAAGACGCTAATGCTTCAGTTAAGATTCTTTCAAATGGTATTAACGGTTTACCGACATCATTAGACCAAATGGAAACATCAGCTCAACGATTTATGCCAATTACTAATAATGCTCAGCTTGCTGCGAAATCCGCAGTTGCTTTGAATGACGCACTGATTGCCAGTGGTGCAACTGCGCAAGACGCTTCAGACGGTTTGAAAGAATGGACTGAAATGCTTGATGAAGGCAAACCAAAGATGATGCAATGGCAAGAGTTGACGCGTGTTATGTCGCCCGCCTTACAAAAAGTTGCTAAATCATTTGGAATTGCTAGCGGTTCAACTTCCGAATTGTATAAGAAATTGCAATCTGGACAAATCACAATGCAACAATTAAATCAGCATATGTTGCAACTTGACCAAGGGATGAAAGGTTTTGCAAGTACCGCACATGATGCGACTGCTGGTATTGGAACAGCCTTTGATAATTTGAAGATTCGATTAACAAAAGCATTAGCAGACGCCGTTGGCGGATTTAATAATTTCGTAAAGGTCATTTCTGGAAATAGCATTGCTCAAAACATCAATAATTTAAGTTCTAAGTTTACAAATATGGGTAAAACTGTAAGTAAAGTATTTACTGATTTGGGAAATGCAATCAAACCGTTTTTGCCTGAAATTAAGCAACTCTTGCCGGTTTTAGGCACGTTTATTGGAACTTTAGCAGGATTAACGATTGCTAAAGCACTTGTTTCAGGAATTATTAGTTTAGGAAGTGCTATTGCTGGATTAGCAAGTGGTCCAATGCTTGCAGTAGCAGCGATTGCGGCTTTAATTGTTGGATTTAAAGAACTCTATCAACACAATACAAAGTTTCGTAAGTTTGTAAATGATATTGTTGCAAGTATTAAAACTTTAGTAACCAATATCACAAAAGTTGCTCAAGCAATTTCAAAAGACTTTGTAGGAGCATTTAATAAGATTAGTGCACCAGTGAAGAAAGTATTTAATGACGTTATTAAATACATTCAGCCTGATTTGAAAACTATTCAAAAGAACATTTCATCTGCGATGACGACAATTCAAAAAGTATGGAATTCTGCTTGGAGCGGGTTAGAAAAAGTCGTTTCATCTGTAATGAGTGTAATTTCAAAATTTGTTCAGCAACATATGACTCAAATTAGAAGCATTATTCAATCTGTAACCAAGATCATATCTACAATTTGGAATACGATTTGGAAACAAATTGAAAATGTATTTAAGTTAGTTTGGGATTCGATTTTCCACCAATCACGTGTAATCAATGACGTGAAGAACATCATTTCAACCGGTTCAAAGGCTACACAAGTTATTTGGCAGAATGTATGGAATATCGTAAGGAATTACTTCTCAATGGTATGGGACGCAATCAAGAATATTGCTAATTCAGCAATCAATGCGGTAAAGAATATTATTTCAAACGTGGTGCACGGCATTCAGAATATTTGGAACAGTATTTGGGGAGCAATTCGAGATTACTTGCGTTCCGTATGGGATTCAATTCAATCAAATGTAAGTCATGTAATGAACGGTATTCATGATACGATTTCAAGTATTCTAGATCGAATTAGTTCAGTATGGCACAGAATGTGGGATAGCATGAGCGATGCATTCCATGGAATTTGGGATAAAATCAAAGGCTATGCTTCTGACGGAATGAATGGTGTTATTGATGTTATCAACGCCGGAATTAACGGTATTGATTCAGTATGGAAATTCTTTACGGGTCATGAAACAAGCCTACATCATTTATCACACGTTAAATTTGCTACTGGTGGTGTTGTCGGTGGTAATCAATTATCAATGGTTAATGACGGTGGCGGAAGTCATTGGAAAGAATTGATTGAAGAACCTGACGGAAATATGTTCATGGCAAATCAGCGTAATGCTATTTTGCCATTAAAACCCGGAACTCGTGTTTACAATGGGGAAGAAACTCATCAAATTATGAGTGCGTTAGGGGTTGAACATTACGCAACTGGTGGAATTGTTGGAGATGACGGTCTTAAACATTACAAAGACGGTGGAGTAGTTGGTGATTTGATTGATTGGGGACATCATGAATTATCAAACCTTGGTTCTTGGATTAAGGACAAATGGGATGCAATTACAAAATTCTTGAAGCATCCACTTGAAAACACAAAAGAAATCATTGCTAAAGCAATTACTGGCCCACTTAGTAAACTTTCAAATTCTAACATGGTTGAACTCGGTAAAGGTGTATTCGATAAATTAACTCAACCAATCAGTGATTGGCTCAAAAAAGGATTACAGGATTTAAAGAAAAAGCATGATCAAGAAGTTGAACATGGAAAAGGTTACTTCAATGGCGGTGCCGGTGTTGCACGTTGGGCTCCAGTTATTGATAAAGTAGCTCAAGAAATGGGCGTTCACTTAACTGATGACCAAAAGAACCGTTTACTTCGTCAAATTGCTACTGAATCCGGCGGAAACGAATTAATCACGCAACAAATTAGTGATGTTAATAGTGCTGCTGGACACCCAGCGCAAGGGTTGTTGCAATTTATTCCATCAACTTTCGCACATTGGGCTTTACCGGGGCATACGAACATCAATAGTGGGTATGATCAAATCATGGCTGCAATCAACTGTCTGGACCACGGCGGTGAAGGTGGTTGGGGCAATGTTGGTGATGGCCATGGTTGGGCTACTGGTGGACACATTACCGGGCTTGATTTAGCTTGGATTGGTGATAACCCGGAGCATGAAGAATTTGTTATTAATCCATTTGCTCCGTCAGCTCGTCCATTATTAAAGCAAGCCATGGATAGAACACAGTCAGTTCAACCTGTATCACAAACTGATGTTTCAAAATCTGACCCTGATAATCAAATTGGTGAACGTATTGTAGAATTGCTTGAATTAATTCTTCAAAAGGATAGCTATGTAAATCTTGAAGACGCTGGGCAAAGATTAAGAAGTAACGATGCGCAATCATTACGCATGGTAAATATGCAAAGGGGTGTTTAATATGCAGATTTTTTCAACAAAAGCAAATAAGCCACACGCTTATCAATTTGGAGAATATCAAAATCAATTAGCATTTAATCCCGTTGAAATTGCAATCAGTTCAGACGCTAAAACATGGCAATCATGTTTTGATATTGAAGATTTAAACAATATTTACTTAATGGAATTTGATTGGCTTAGTCCAGTGAAAGGTGATACCTATTCGGCTTTAGGTACACGAAACGGACAGGTATTGACATCTTCAAGATATGATCAGCGTGATTTAACTTTGAACTTCTATGCGATGTTACGTGATGAAGTTGACCAAAAGTTGGCTGTCAAAGCGATAACTGATTATTTTGCTAGCAGTCAACCATATTGGATTACTTTTGATAATGCAGGCTATCGCATGTATCAAGTTATGTTCAAGTCAATGACGCCAACGTATATTGGTGATAAATATATGACGATTTCGGTTGTTTTGAATAACTTAACGGGGGTATCTCAAAGCGTGGTATCTTCGTTAAATCTTCAAAATGAAATGGCATACGGACTTGGTTTTGACGGCTTACAATCAATGAATTATAGTTTCAATTCTAATTCGTTTACAGTCTATAATGCAGGCGACATTGAGATTGATCCTGTAATTCAGAGTGATTATTTAATTCTGACAATCAAAGCAAAGGGCAAGCCGTCAATCACCAACACGGATACAGGCGATGTTTTTACGTTTAATAACGATACTGATACTTCGCATGTAATTACACTTAACGGGGTAAATCCATTCTTAGACGGGAAAAATTGCGGTTCTCAAACGAATAATGGTTTTATCAGATTAAAGCAGGGAGATAATCATTTCACAGTGTCTGGGTGCAATGATATTTCTATTTCATTTGATTTCTACTTTAAGTATTTGAACTAATGTTTCAATTTCCTTTAATTACAATCAGCGACCGGAATCGCCAGACACGTGAAAGATTACCGATAGCCGATTTACAAAAGAGTTTTAAAGAAACATGGAATAAAAATGATACTTGGACGATTACATTTTCTGTGATTGAACAAGATATGTACGCTAAGGCGATTAGTTTGATCTCAACTGAAAACATTATTACGTATAGCGGTCAAGAGTTTATTATTAAGCAATCTAACCGTGAAATTAATAATGGAACAAGCACCTACACGATTACGGCTTCACACCGATATTATGATGACGCAACAAACGTTAGAAATAATTCAGCTTATAACGGAACAAAAACATGGAGCTTCCAAGACGCAGTAAATTATTTTGTTAATGGGAATGACCAAGATGTCAGTGTTGAATTTCAAGGAAATTTCCCAACAGTTCAGATTGAGAATCTTGGTAATTGCTCATTTCTTAAATTTACTCAAGATTATTTTGATAGCTTCAATGCAGTTGTTGTCCCAAACAATAAACACTGGATACTTTATTCATATGATGAATTTAAGAAGAATAACGGCAAAACGGTAATTTATCAACATGATTCGGAAGACATCAAAATGAATATGGATAGTACAAGCATTGTCAATCAGTGTCAGTGCTATGGCAAACCAATTGATAATACGACGCCGCAAAAGTACTCAGTAGATTTTCTGTGGTCAAATCAAGATTCCATTAATCGTTGGGGACTTCATCGGGGCGATGCTGTTAGTGATGAACGTTTTACAGACCAAAACAGTATGAACTCATATGAAAACCAACACCAACAATCTGACCCAACGATTACGCTTGAATTATCGTCATTTAACCGTGATGATTATGACAAAGGTGAAGAACTTTTGTTGATTATCCCAAGTATGAAATGGTCGACTAATGTTGTATTGAACCACTATGAACGCAATCCGTTTTTAGAGTTTGATACACCAACTTTGCAATTTGATAATACGAACTTATCGCTTAATGACGTAAACGTTGCTTTGCATGACCAAATTGAAAATATCAATCAGACAACTACTGATTTATTGACCGCTCAAAGTGGGATTACAAATAACGATATGCAAAAGAGCATTACGTTAAGTAATGGTAATTTAACTTTGAATTTAAATGGAAACATCGTTTATGCAAGTATTACGATTGCCTTATTAAGCGTTAATTCAACAATTACAACTGTACAATCTCCGTTTGTTCCGAGTGAAAATCGCACCGGAACTTTTTTTATACAGTCAGGGCAAATGTATTTGGTTTCGTATTTAGTTGATACTGGCGGAAACATTAAAGTCCAAAACATATCTTCATTAAGTGGTTCAAGTGTTGATTCGATTAGTAAAGAAAATACAAATTTAAATGCAAGTTTTAATTATTTGATTTAAAGGAGGAAGAGCCATGGCTTTAATTGATGAAGTAAAGAAATATCAATTTGTTGGAATGCCATTTGAAGCATTTGGCTTTCCTCAACCCGTTTACAGTCATTTAGTTGCAAGCAATGATGGTGTAAATTGGAAAGATTTAAATAAATACAGTTTTGGTTGGCGTGATACTGACATCGCTTATATCAATGGCGAATTTTGGATTTGTACTGGAACGTATGTAACACATACAACTGATTTTGAAAATTTTACTCAAGTAAATTGTCCAGATATGGGATTAAAAAACCTATGGGCAAGCGAATTTTTTCAAGATAAAGATGATAATTGGTGGTTTATTTATTGTGGTTCAGAAACAGATGCCGATTATTCACAATTCCAGTTATACGCTTCACGTATGTATCCTGAAAAATATCAAATTGATGGTAATCGGCAAAATATCTCGTTAAATGTTTCTGGTGGTTATATTGATCCAAACATTAATTACATCAATGGTACGTATTATCTCTGGTGTTCAAAGACTAATACACCAACACAGGAGTTACATTTGTTTAATTCTGCTAATGTTCTTGGACCATATGATGAAGTACCAACTAACATTATGACTTTGACGAATGAAGCGGGTTTTGCTTGGAATGAAGCACCTGAAATGTTGCAAATTAATGGAAAATATTATTTGTATTCTGACCCGTGGAACAGAGGACAAGATGAACATTCACGTGATGTTTACCGTTGTGAAAGTCCGGACTTAATTAATTGGTCAAATATGGAAAGATGTAATGCCGACTGTACAATGCGACATTTCACGCCTTTGTACATTGGTAATCTTGGATTTAATGAGCCATTGATTCCAAATTTACCAAGTTCCGGTTCAGGAAATAGTGGAAATGCAAACGATCATTCCACACCACCACCTGAACCACCAAAGGAATTAACAATCACGATGTGGGACGGAAATGCTGGAACGCTTGAGATTACTAATCAAGAAAATTTTCAAGTTGTTAATACTTTGATTAATCAAATCAATCAGTTATCCAAAAGTGATAGTCGCTTTATTCCAGTTACAGTAAATTTTGATTTGGATACTTTATCAAAGAGCGACCGCGGGGCAAGAAATCAATTCTTAGATAATGCTCAAATATTGTCGCCAATTATGAAAAATCTATTTATTGATTATCGCTATTTTTCAAATAATATTGATGACTTGCAAAAAGTATATCAAGAGCCAACGATTCCGACAGGACTGATTCTTGATAAAACAGTGATCAATGATTATTGGTCAGCAGTCGCAAGTAATATCAGTTTAGCAATTAAAGCAGTTATTTCAGAAGGAGGAAAATAGAATGGCAGACGAATACAATAACGATATTATTCAAATGCTACCCGGAAACGATCAAACACCGCCGATGTACAGTGCGATTGACGGTGAAAGTGTTGTTGACCGTGATAGTACAGGTCGTATTCAGTCAATCAAATTGGATATGACAAAAGCACAAAATACCTTTGTTGATCTACGTTCAGTATTTAATGCAAATCAAGTTGACGGAAAAGTGTTAATGCCAGTTAGTTTATATCAATACGGACAACCATTTAATTTATCCGGTTGGACGGGCGAAATTCACGGGCTATATCCTGATAAGAAAACAACTTTTGTTTTGAATACAGCCGGTGGAAATACGGGAACAATCTATAACTTTCTATGGGATACTGGAGTGTTTCAAACGACCGGAAAGTATACGTTTCAATTCGTGTTTAAAAATGCAACAACTGGCGAAACAGTATCTTCAAAGTGGTGTTTCTTTGAAGTTGAACCCGATATTCTTTCAATGGCTGTCAACTTCCCCGAAGGAATCGAACCATATGACAATGAATATCAAGCATGGAAATCAAAAGTCGAAACTGAAATCAACCAACTTCAAGGACAAATTAACACTGCTCAAGATTCACTTAAAACAATTACTGGAACGGCTACTAACACATTGAGTGTCCTACAAGACTATGAAAAGAATGCTCAAGGCTTTGTGGATACTGCAATGACAGCAAAATTTGGAGATGAGAATACTTGGACAGGCAAACAGCACTTTAACGGTGGACTAACATTTTCAAATAATGCTCAAGGAGACACATTAGTAGCCAATACTGTTGATACCGGGGATTTAACAGTAACTGGAAATGCAACATTACCAGGTGGTGCGTCGGTTAGTGGATTATTTAAGATTGAAGATTCACTCCGTAAGTCTGAAATGGACGGTGGTATTAGTACCATGTTGAATGCAACTGGAGGACTTAACCCGATTTCAACCATTAATTCTAAGTTCTGGTGTTGGGGTGAACGTTATGAAGTTAGTTCAGATCCTAATAATTGGCCTCATTTCTTTTTCTATTTCTTATTCAATATGAGTTGTGATGATGTTGGTAAACCAATTGCACAATTCAAATCGCCGGGGTTTTTAAATGGCGCAAATAATGGACCAGTAACAATTCCGGTTGAAGCAGGCTCAGCATGGTTTCACCTAGATAGTAATTCAAATTGTATAAATTTAGATGGTGTATCTAATATTAGTGGCAACGTTTGGGTTCGTGCTAAGTTTTGGATTTAGGAGGTATGATCATGGAAATTTACCGATACAAAGCAGATAGCATTACTGGATATGAATTAGTAACTGTTGATGATGATTACCAATTACAATCTGGAGAGTTAAAAGAGTTACCTGAACCATGCTATACACCGATGAAGTTAGACAGCACAGGAAATTTGGTTTCGGCTTCGATTGAAGAAAGTAATCAAGCAGCGCAAGATTATCTAAAAAAGAATGGAATTAAAATTGATAATTCTGTATCAGCTCAACAACAAATTGCATTGCTATCAACGCAAATTGCTACACAAGCTCAAGCTCAAAATAAGGCGAATGCGTTACTTTTATCTGAAATTGCTCAATTAAAAGCTCAAATTCAAGGAACGACAAATAAGGAGGCTTAGTCATGTATGACGTTATTAAATCTTGCTATGACGCAGGTTGCTATACAAAAGCAGACTTAAACATTTTTGTAACTGTTGGTTGGATTACACAAGCACAAGTTGAAGAAATCACTGGAACATCAACAGAAAATCAACCAGTAACAAACTAATCATCAGTATAGAATTTTGTGGCGGGTGGGTAGGAAGAGGAGGTTAAAGTAATTGAGAGATTTAAAAATCATCAATGAAACAGACAATTTCAAAGTTTCTGAAACTGGTACTTTAATTCTTTTCAATGCGTTTAATTTAGATGATAAAGTTACGTTTGATGAAGATGATAAACTTACATTTAAAATAAAAAACTCAACTGGATTTGTAAAAGAAGTTTCTGCAATTTTAATCGGTGGTGGAACTGTTCCAAGTATTAACACTGCTGATCTAATAGAATTAACTCCTGATGATTATTGGGTTGAGTTATGGAATACAGATAGCGACGGCAAAATTACAATTTATCCCGATAAAGGTTTTGTTCCTTTTTCAGTCAATCAAAATACTTTGCAAGTTACGGGCAATATCATTCCTAATACATCTCTTCAAAGTTTTGAAAATGAGTTCTCAAAATATGTAGCAAATATTAAGACTGGCCCAGCCGGTCCGCAAGGAATTCAAGGCCCAAAAGGCGATAAAGGGGACGCAGGATCAACGACAACTGTCTCAGATATAAAGTCAATGTTGGATTTATTCAGTCAATATTATCAAGTAGACGCAGGAAGAGCGGGTGCAGCGTTAAGTGATTATAATTATTACAACAAAGTAAATTTAACGTTGTATAACTACAATTATGACGGCGCAACGACTGAATATTACCCGTTCAATTCTGAAAGTGGCGGTGAAAGTACATTATCGCCAATTCCGTTGGATAAAGGTTGTCAAAATTCAGGTATTCAGATTGATTTTGATTTGAATACAACAGCAAGTGGTGGAACATTTACACCGGTATTACCAGACTTTCCTAACATCACATTACCAAGCAATTCAATCATTCAAGGAACAAATCATTATTCATTCTTTACTCAAATTGGCTCAATTCCCGAGAAACAATATTTTGTTAATTTAGGGCTTAAAATTAGCGGATATAAAGGGCAATTAGGAATCAGTAATCTAATTGTCAGAATGAACAATGCTTTTATCAATTACAAAGAAAAGTACGACACTATGGTTGGCGCAGTTAATGATATTTTGGGGAGTAAGTCTAACGATACTCAAGTTGATTTCTTTAAAGACGGTGTGTTCAATGCTATGAAGCCGTATTTAATGGCAAGAGATAATTTGTCAGAAAGTATTGGACAGGTTCTACATGACAACATCAATAACACTAATGATCTAATTAGCGTAACCAATACTAATCTTTCAAAATTTGCGAGTGCAAGCATGGTTCTTAGTCCAAGTGCAATTAAAGGCGGAAATGTAAGTGCGTTTGGAGATATGGATTATAACGAAATTCAAATCGAAGGACAAGCTTTGAACTTGAATACAATTACGGTTAGTTTACGTGTTCGTTGCGATAGCGCGACTGGTTCAACTTTGACCGTTACTGATGATGATTGGGCCAAAGTTAAAAAAGATGTAACGAACTTAAAACAACGTGGGTTTAAGATTTTGATTCAACCATATCCGTACATCGCAGACGGTTCAGTTGCTGAAGTTGACTGGATTCCAAGTGATACGACAACGTGGTTCAATCAATATGCACCAATTATTCAACAGATTGCCGAGTACGCTCAATCTGAAAACTTATATGGAATGTACATTGCAACAAACTTGGTTCACTTAGAGCAATACGAAGATAACTGGGTATCAATTATTCAAAATGCACGTAAAGCATATTCAGGCAAAATCTTTTTCCGGACAAATTGGTGGGCAACCGCTAGTTGGGCGCCTGATACAATCACGGCATACAATGACACATTAAATCGGTCGTTTTGGCAATATGTTGATGTGATTGCGATTGCAGCATATTTTGAAGTTACTGATGAACACGCACCAAGTTCAACAACGTTACAAAAAGAATTAACGTGTACAGAAATCTATGATCGAAAACAGGATATTGTAAGTGAAATTAAAGCATTCAATGATAAGTGGAAAAAGCCAATATTCTTCGGAGAATTAGGTTTACCGCCGTATGATAATGCACCAAGTAAGCCGTATGACAATCAAATGGATAAGACGTCTAAATATTCAGAAGTAACACAATCGAATTGGTTTGACGCATGGTATACAACATTTAGTAAATTTGATTGGTGGCTTGGATATTCAATTTTTGAAATAGGATCTAATTCAAGTTATAACCCATACGGGAAATTAGCAGGTTCTACAATCAGAATGCAGGTTTTCGGTGGTGAAGAAAAGCCAACATCACAAATTAGTGTAGATGTGCCACAAGTTCCAACTAAAGGAGATATTTGGTTTGTTAGCGACGGAAGCGGGAATATTACAGCTATCAAGCAGTGGAATGGTTCAGAATGGCAGCAATTTAATTTGAAATTAAGCACATAGGGTGTGAGATTTAATCCCTTATTTCGTTAATAAAGATGAGGGGTTATAATAAGTTTATCCCTCTGAAAGAAAGGAGGGTAGATATGATTCACTTACTCGCACTTGTTGTAGCACCAATTGTTGTTAATTGTGTTACTGAACTGTTCAAAGAATGGCTCAAGCACAGGAGATGATGACTGAGTAACAGCAAACAAAAAGGCTTCTCTGGAAGAGTACTGGTACTACTCGACCATTGAAGTCTTTTTTGATATGTTCACTTATTCGCAACTAAATTATAACATAACAAAGCCAACTTGCAAAAAGCAGGTCGGCTTTTAGTTTAAGAGAGAATATTCATTCTAGATCAATTATAGCATACGCAAAGGAGTGATTATTATGGCGGTTAGATTTCAATAAATGAAAAATTACTTTTAAAGAAAAGAGGTGAGAACATGCGCAATCTTGCAAAACGTCCACTGTTCTTGATTCTTGGAATGTATTTTATTGCAAATGGATTGTTTTTTATATTCCACGATAATTATTTTAAATGGCCACCACAATTAGCACCGATTGAAAATGACGACTTATTTGGTGGCTTGTTTGTATTAGCGGGAATTGGAATTTTGATTGTTAAAACACTTCCTGAATTAAGAAGATTTGAACCATATGTTTTTGGTGGAGCGTCAATAATTCAGATGTTTTTAGCAATTATTGAATTCATGCACATGATTAAACTTGGTATGAATATGCCATGGATACCTAATCTATGTATTGCATTGATTATCCCAGTTCTCGCAAGCCGAAGTGATGTTAAATGAGTTTCAAAGATATTATGTATTCGATTGCTACTTTTATTGCTTCAGTTACAGGGGTTTTAACGTTTTGGCTGAATTATCAAAAAAATAAACGAGATGAATTACGGCAGACTTTAAAAATTGTTGAAAAGGATAGAGATTACTGGAGAAAAAGAGCGATTGAAGCAGAGAAAAAATTAGCAAAGGAAGATGAAAAATGAATAATACAAGTATTGTTACACAAGTGATTATTGCAGTAGCAGGTGTTTTGACACCTGCTATTTGTTTGTATGTTGCAAATTTAATCAAAAAGTATATCCCGAATAAAAATTTACTCCAAGCATTAGAGCAGTTTGCCAAAGACGCTGTTGTATTAGCAGAAAAAGCAGGGCTTACTGATAAGTTGCTTGATAAGAAACAATATGCAATCGATAAATTACAAGATATGTTGCAACAAGCAGGTTTCAGCAAGCAAGATGAAGATTTACTGGCTGGATGTATTGAACATGCTTATTGCGAACTCAAAAAGGATATTGAATCAGTATACCAAGTGGATAGTGCAAATAGTGCACCAACCACAGTAAAGGGAGATGAAACCAGTGCAAAAGCATAAGTTGATTATTGGAACTGCTTTAGTAACGGGATTAATGCTTGGTGGAACGGTAGTTGTTTTCAATCAACAGCAAGTAGAAGCCGCACGTACTGATATGGTCGATAACAGCAATCATAACGGTGTAATGACTGTTGGAAACTATACAGCCATGCGAAACCAATATGGTGTTAAAGCAATGACAACCAAAATCAGTGAAGGAACATATTACGTTGACCCCACGGCAAAACCAGATATTCAAGCAGCGCAACAAGCCGGATTATATGTTAACGGCTACTATTTCTGCCGTTACACCAATATTGCCCAGGCTAAAGCAGAAGCACAGTTTGCGGTCAGTCAAGCTAAAGCAGACGGCTTGCCAGTTAATGCGGTATTGTGTGCTGACATCGAAAGCTCACAACAACGAAGATTAAGCACTGGAGAAAATGATTTGTGTATTTCAGCAATGCAACAGATTGTTGAAAGTGCTGGCTACCGTTTTACCGTATATAGCATGAGTTCATGGGGTGATAGTGTTCTACCATGGAAAGATATTGGCTGGATTGCTTCATATCCATTCAATTTAAATCGTGATTTATTTACTCATGGACACGCATGGCAATTCCGGTCAGACCAGTATTTTAATGGATCATACGGAAAGTTTGATGTTAGTCAGCTTTACGATAACTTCTTTACTGGCGGGCAAAATAAGAATGCTGTTATTTCAAACGGTGATACGCATAATGTAGGTAAGAACACAGGCAAACAACAGAATCAAATGAACACAACGAAAAACAACGCGAACGTAAATATTTCAAGCGATGAAGATTATGCTCAGAATGGTGTATTCACGACAAATACAACGTTGAACATTCGGACAGCTCCAAGTATTGATTCAAACATTGTTGGTTCTTATGCACCTAATGAAACATTGACGTATGATCATGTTTATATCAAAGGTCAATATGTATGGTTACGTTATATGAGTTATAGTGGTTTATATCATTACGTTTGTGCTGGAATCATGGGTGGTGCTGAATATGGTACACGCCGGACGAATGTTAACCGTTCATACACCGTACGTTCAGGCGATACATTAAGTGGCATTGCTCGCAAATTAGGTGTTTCTGTATCTTACTTAGTAAGAAAGAACGGAATCAACAACGCCAATTTGATTTTCGTTGGCGAAACGCTAAACTATTAATGTAATTGAATATCGAATTAATGAATTAGGGACGTGCCGTAATTGGTACGTCCCTATTTTTGCGTATATACAAGATGTAGGGATAAATTTAATTAAGCACAAGATTTGGGGATTTAAAGTTTACGTTTAAATTGTTAGAATATTTATGAAGTATTGGAGGGTATGACTATGTATGATGTTTTCAAAATAGTTAATTGGTTACGTGTGAAAAATAATGCAGAATTAAGACGAAGTGATTATGCCGAAGTATTAACTCAAATGAAAGCGATGAAACTTCTATACTACATTCAAGGAGTTAGCCTTGCATATCTTAATAAAAAAATGTTTTCAAATAATATTGTAGCCTGGAAATATGGTCCAGCAGTTGTTGAAGTTCACCAAAAATATTATGGACAGCGTGAAATATTAGGTGAGATTACTGATTCAGACATTGAGGACTATAACGAATTATCTAAAGACGCTGAAGCTAGCGAAGTATTAAATGCTGTATGGGAAGCATATGGAGATATGTCTGCTTCGCAGTTAATGAGAAAAACTCACAATGAATCTCCATGGCAAGAGACAAAACAAAGTGAAGTTATTACTGAAGAAAAAATGAAAAATTACTTTTCAAAAATTGTGAGTGAAGAATAGTGAACAAAAAGTTAAAAATACATGATACAGAGTCTTCAGAAGATAAAATAGTAATAAGAAAATATCAAGACCAAAGATTAACATTTAATTTTTCATTTTTAACAGCTGATAAAACTTATAATCTGAGTAAATGTGACAAAAAAGTTAAGTCTAAATTAGTTGAAAGAATTGAAAACTTATCTCAAGAAGATGTAACTGCGGTGTTAAATAGAACAAAAGAGGTAGGTTTAGAAAAGATACCTAATGATGAAATAACGGGGTTAAGGATTCATAATGTGTTCAAAGACACACGAGAAAGTGAATGTAATAAAGATTTTTGGGTTTTTAGATTATCTAGATTAGGAAGAGTCATTGGGAAGATGAATAAAAATATATTTTATATATTAGCAATCGACACAAAGTTTAAGTTATATGACCATGGTTCTTGACAATAAATTCCAAGAGTGGCGGTAGCATTCTACGTGAACCCGTTGCGGTAAGGCCGCATTTCAAATGCGACCTTATTTTGTTATAATGAAATTAATCAAACTATTAGGTTTTTGCCAACCTTTGTCAGTAGAGCTTGATAGGTACTCGAACAACATAAAATTGGCCTTGGGTCCCTTCTGCTAGCGAAGGGACTTTTATTTTACGAATATTATCCATTAAAATCTTAATAAAAAAATCGTTGATATATATATATACTACTTAACGAAAGCAGGAATAATTTTGCTTTCAATCCTTACACTTTACGGTCAATTAAACCTACACCCTAAACGTTAATTGACCGACTATTAACTCACTTAGTCCTCACTGGTGGCCCCAAAGAACCGGTGGGGTATTTTTTATGGTCGCGAAATGGTTGCAATGAAGCGACAAAAGAATGATAATTTGATGATATTTCAGTGAAAATAAAACGCTTTGAAAAGTTCTGTATAAACACTCACTAATAGCTGTATGGCAAATGAAAAAGTTATGTGGTAAATAAATTTGAGAAAACGGTTTACATGGAGGACCTATTGTGTATAATGTTAAATAAAGGTTAAGAGCTTTAGAAAAAATTAATTATTGTAACAAAGGGAAGAGGCTGCATTATGTATTATATTGTTAATCCAGTTAATGATACTGTTTGTTCTAAGTGGAATTATATGAATGACAAAACAGAACATATTTGTTGGAAAACCGCTGAAGAAATTAAGGGTGATAATTCATATCGAGATGATACAACTGAAGCAATTAGGTTTAGTACCAAAGCTAAAGCAGAAAAATTTATTGAAACGGCATTAGGAAATCAAAAGAATTTGGAAATTATTACCACAAGTTTTATTCAACACTTAATTGATACAATCGGATATAAAATCAAACATTCATATGATCATAAAGATAAAAACAATCATATGACTTCATGTTATTAATAAAGGCTTGCTAAATGGCAAGCCCTTATTTCTACCCACACAAAGTGTTTAATTTTTAATAACCCACACGGATAACCCACATCTTAAACAATTCCATAAGATATAACAGAATAAAATTAGAAAAATAATGTATATATAATAGGAAGAAAAGCACTGATAGAATCGAGCAAATATTTTCAGGTTACCCGGATGAAAACCAGTTGAGTTTGTTTGATAATATGTTTTAGGTAGAGAATGAAGTCTATGAATTTAACGTTCATAGGCTTTTTTACAAGATGAAATTTAGATGTTAGTATAAAAAGCTAAAGATTAATACTTTCAGTAAGAGCTGCGTCTTTAAAGCGGGAGGTTCGTTTAGGCAATTTCGTTATAATAACGATAACGAGATTGCCTATTTTTTAAATAACGGGTACTTATCATTTTTTCCTATGATAGTAATTGGTTATATGTATAAAGTAAAGTTAATAGTAATTCGTGTGTAACCGTGCATTCCGCAAAGCGGAGATAGGAGATGTAAGTTGCATATTTATTTGCAGTCGGCCACACGTTGATAGCTTTTTTATTACACAATTAATTTTACATATTGATTTTCTGTGCTAATCAAAATAATTAAGAGTCCCATACATAGTGGTAGAAATATCCCAATATTATTGATGTAAAAATAAGATTTACTGAGTGTATGGATGATATAAAACATAGGGGATATAGTATGAAAAGAATAGAAATAAAAAATATTGATTCAATTATTCACTTAGATGATATGAATATCACAAAATAGGTAATCATGATAAACGAGTAAAGGAAGCAACTGAAGCGGTTTTGAAAAATAAATCTGTATATAATGCGTTGAAGCGATTAACAGATGATTACAGTGAACGATGAAAACAATAAGATCATTTTAGAGAAGCAAAAAGAACCCGACGTAGTTGATGAGTTGTTTAAAAATTTTGATCCTGACAAGTACTATAAAAATATGATGTTCCGGAAATGGTAGATTGGGGAAAGCCACAGGGACGTGAAATTTTTTAGTAATTGGGAAAGATAGATAAGATAGTTGCAGGCTATTTTTGAACATTGAATTTTATATTTGTAATTGATACTCTTATTATGTTATGTAAGAATTTAGGGAGATTTTAAAGGAGACCAAGTGATTGAAAAAGAATAAGTGGATTGTAATTGGGATTGTTTTGTTGACGATTTTAACGCCAAGGGTTGCTTTGGCAAAGGGCTTTCATGATGATGGTGGAGGGGACTTTGGCGGGGATCACATCGTATTTCATGATGACGATGGAGGAGCTGGACATGATGATTTTGATGATGGCGACGATTCAGTAGCAAGTGACGGTGGCGAAACTTTTGGATCAAGGGTAAAGGATACATTTAACTATTTAATTCCTCAGGATTGGCATGGTCACCATTCATCGTATTCTCATATAAGCAGTGGAGTGTATAGTAAAAATCAAAGTACGGCTTTAAATCAGTTAATTGAGTGGGGATGTGAATTAATTGAATTGATTTTAGGTTTATGGATGAGCTATATCGTTCTGGTTGATTTTCTTTGGGAAGATTTGCCGGATAAGATTAAGGATTTAATTAGCAGCATTTTAACTTCTAAGGATCCTGAAAGAAACCGCCATGCAATAAAGAAAAAGTGGTAACGCCATAAAACTTTAAATCAAACTTGATTTATGAAGAATTAAGGATAAAATAAGAATATCAAATTAATGATTGTACAGTGGAGCGTAGTGTTGCGTTCCATTTTTTTGATGAGATAAAATTATTAAAAATATTTGACCTTTAGTCAATCTTTCATTTGATACATAAATAATTAGAGGTGTAATTGTGGGATTAAAGAAAGAGAGAAATTCGAACTTTGAATTATTGAAAATTATCGCAATGCTTTTCATTATCTCCCACCATTCAGTTGTTCACGGATTGTTGAATAATAATACAAGTATTGGTGGCTGGCGCCAGTTGCTACTAAAGTTTGGTTAACGACCTTTACGGGGCAGATGATTGCAACGCTGGGAAAGGTTGCGTTTGGAATTTTCGTAATGATTTCAGGCTATTTCTTAGTAAATTCTTCGATTAACGGAAAGAAATCTTTCAAAAATATTTTGATGCTGATCGTCCAAGTTTATCTTTACTCAATCATCATTTACTTTGTTGCTGCGCACTTTAAGTGGGTTAATCCAAAGAGTACGATTGTTCTTCAACAAACGTTTTTACTGCCTTTCTATAACAGTTATTGGTTTGTAAGTGAATATATCCTATTGTATTTGGTTTATCTATACATCAATGTTGCGTTACATGATATTATCCCGGCAGCAATACCGTAACCTGATTATCATTATTGCCATCACGTTTACGTTGGTTCCAACGCTGGTCCCAAATTTTGGAAGTTATGGCTGGTACGGTCAGTTGGTAGTCTCTATCTTATCGGGAATTGTATCCGATTTTACGGCATGAAGTATGAATGCCTTTTAGGAACATTCTTGACAATTGCCAAGATTGCTTTAGTGGCGCTACTATGATTACACGGGTATAACGACGCATAATCAACAGTTCTATCACAATAGTTTTATTAACATTGCAGGCCAATTCAGTCCTTCGATCGCTTTAATAGTAACGGGACTTATTCTGCTTTTCAAGAATACACAATCGGTTGATCAATACAATTGCGGCAACTACCCTTGGAGTTTATTTGATTCACGATAATCCAATCATGGAACGAATGATTTGGCTGAAGTGGATTAAAATGCCAGCTTTGTTAGTTCCAAATGTAAAGCACTATTTGATTACGGTGGTAATTGTATGTCCATTGATTTTCATCATTTGTTCTCTGATCGATTATGTCAGAATTTTGATTTTTAATGCAATTTCATTTGTTTTTAGCAAATTCAGCAGAAGTAAATAATTGTAAAGGGGTGGAACACGGAGAAGTGTTTCATCCTTTTTTTATGAAAAATCAATGATAATCCAGCGAGAAGTATTTGACGTTTAATCAAAATTTTTTTACAATTAATTTGAGGTAACTAATGCTGATATTTAAGCAATTTCGCTGTACGGAGAAGTTGCTTTTTTTAATGAGTATGAAGAGAAATTATTTGTAAAATATATTTCACAATCTTTTCTTGTACAATAGTTACTGGATTGAAAGGTCAAGTAATGAAAGAAGAAAAAATGCTAACAATGTTGTTCCATGTTACAACGAAGAAGAAGTACTGCCGGAAGCCGTTAAGGAACTTGGCGGTGTTCAACTAATCTGTATTAGCATGATTGGTGAATATATCGGTAAAATTTATTCTGAAGTGAAAGCTCGTCCTCGATTCACGATTGAAGAGGATGGATTATACAGATAAATTTTAATAATCTTTAAACTAGATGATATTTAATATTACTAATGTCATAATTTTTAAAATGTTTTAATTATCAGAAATGAGTAAAATAATACCGGCAAAATTTTAAATTTGCCGGTATTATAATATTATTAATCGTTATTTTGATTGTAATAGACAGTGTATTTAACGTAATTTACTTCCATATTCTTTGAAGGTAATGATTGTAAATTAGGATAATTGTTTATTTGACTAGTGGGAACGATGTATGCTGCTGAACCAGGTTGAATCGTCTTAGGCAAATTATTTTGCCATTTTTCATTCAATTTATTTAAATCATATGGATTAGTTGGAATTAAGTATCCCATATAACTTTCATTGAAAAATGGAATACCATAATATGTATTTACGTTAAGTTTCTTTAACTCATTGATAAAATGTTTGGATTGGGTTGTATTAATCGAGTAGCCTCCAAGTTGGTTAGCTTTAATTTCATCATGAGGATAATTTCCAAAATAATACCCCGTAAATAATCCAGTTTCAACTAATAACAGTCCGAAAATAAAAATTTTAAGAGATTTGTGAGAATTGTTTTTAAAGAAAAGTCCTAATCCAAATCCACTCCATAAACTCGTTAAAACATAAACGATTGGCCAGTGCCAAAATCCTGATTTAACTAAAATAACAATTGGAAACATTGTAATTGAAATCCCCATTAAATAATTGATTTCATCAGAATTTTGTTTGCGATTTTTCCAAAAATTAACAATTGCGTAGACAAAAAATATAAAGTTAATCAGATAGAACAACTGATATTTTGGAATTGAAGTATATGAACTAGTATCACTGTTAACCACTCCAGTAGCCAACGTTGATATTCCAGCAATAATGTTAGAAATAATAGTGTTTAAAACATTTCCCTTAAATGATATCAATGAATTTACAGCTCGAGTTGCAGGTAGAGGTGCAACACTAAACCATAAGAATTTGAATGCCGGTAATCCAAGAAATTGAACTGCCGTGTAAGTTAATATCGGAATTAAGATAACTATGCTAATGATAATTAGTGCGATAATGTCTTTATTTGAAATTTTCCCTTTCTTTTTTAAGAAAAGAAGAGTGAATATGTACATAAATGGTAATGCAATCCATGCACCAATGTAACAATATGCAAGTAAAGCCATTAAAATAAAGCCAATGTAAAAATGATACTTTTTACCAGCTAAACCGAGTAAGATAAAATCAATAGTTAAAATAAACATTGGGACGATCACATTGCAATCCATTGCCCAGTGACAATACATTAGAAGCCACTGAGCAGTAGACATTGTGAATGCCACTCCGGCGATAACGTTCGAATTGATTTTATTTCTATATAATGCATAAACCAGAATAATAATACTAATGACAGCAAACAAGGCTATTGGAAAACGAAAAGCGGTTATATTCATTCCAAAAATTTTCATAAGCGGAACAGTTAGATGTTCATACAATACAGATTGTCCACCAGATGTTAATGAATAAATTGCATTGTGCATTAAGTTACGATCAACACCATAATGTGCAATTGACCAACTATCATACATTGAATATGCTTCATCTCCAAAAAGCCCGGGGATGCTTCCGAGACGGAAAAATTCAAAGAATGTTAAGAATAATAAACTTAGTGATGTCAAGATCTGTTGCCATTTTGTTAAACGATCGCGCATTTGATATGTTAAAAATCCAATTGCAAGAATGATTATAATTATACTAATCATAATAAGGATACGCATATTTTTCCCTCTTTCAAATTAATTCCTTTAGAAGTGTATCACTGTTTAGCAGGGGATTGTAAGATTATATAAAAATTTTGTATATATTATTAGGCTAATGTATAATTAGAGCTACTTATTTTTATTTCTGTAAGGAGTGAGTAAGGTGCAAGACGGTGAAAAAAAGAGAGTTCATTTAGATTATCAAACGAAAGCTAACATTGTTCGAATTTTAGGATTTGTTATTCTTAGTTTTTGTTATTTGATCTTTTTCTTCAATACAAAAGGGCACTTAATACTAAAAGCCGATGTGGATGGTGAATTTCATTTTTCGCGGATTATGAGTTTATCGAATATTTGGCATTCCCCAGTAAATTTTCATTATTATAATCACACTGGGCAAATCGTAAATTTAATGTACCCTTGGGCAACGGTTTATCCGATGTATTGGCTCATAAAATTAACAGGAAGTATTGTGGGTGGGTACTATATTTACTTTTTAATTTTAACTTTTGCAACGCTTGAAATTACATATCAATGTTTAAGGCACATGAAACAAAAGAACCTGTCATCAATTTTAGGTGCTGTTTTATATGCATTTGCTATTTGCAGGACATCTGATATATATTGCCGTGCTGATGTTGGTGAAGCAGTATCGTTGACCATTTTTCCAATTGTTTTGCTTGGAATATATCGATTGTTTTATTTGGAAAAACCGTATTGGAAAACGCTCGTTGTGGGGATGACGTTATTAGTTTATACCCACGTTTTGTCTTTGATTATTGCTTCTGTAATGGTTGCGTTTTTTGCAATCTTAAGCATTATTCATAGACGATTTAATATTAATCGGTTAGTTAGCCTCTTAAAAGCTGGAGGGATGTCGATTCTCTTAGGGCTAGGCTTCTTAGTACCAATGCTTCAAGTTATGGCAACAGTTAAAATTAATGGCCCGCAATCTTATGATCTGTATGTTTGTGCACTAAAGCCGATTCAACTGTGGGAATGGTCATTGCAAAACACGGCTACAACGCGTGATTTATATGGAGCAGTTTTTTTAGTTGTTATAATTGCCATTTTATTAAACATAAAGAAAATTGAAGGCTTTTTCAAAGATACTCTGATTGGAACAGCTTTTTTTACATTTATTTCAACGACCCTTTTCCCGTGGGGAATTTTTCAAAAGCAGTTTGGAATGCTTCAGTTTCCTTGGAGATTCATTACTGTAGCAACATTATTGTTATGTGTTACTGCAAGTGAATTGATGAAAGACTATGAGTTAAACCATTCTAATAAACAATCTAAAGTTGTATTATTCTTTTTGATTTTAATAATTGTTGTTTCTCATTGGGGAGTTATGAACGATGTATATAAGTGGAATGGAAACAATAATGGAAATGATAATACGGTTTATGTTCGAGGAATAACTAAAAATGTATCTTTTAATGGTTATGGAGACTATAATCCAGCATCTTCAAATAATGACGACGGTAATGTTTCATCACAATTAATTTGTGTGAACCAACAATGGGTCCCAGTAAAACATAAAGTTAGTTCAAATATGATATCGTATGAATTTAAATCAAATGATGAGGCCACGGCTATTCTTCCAGTTTATGCATTTCCTGGTGAAAAGTTAATTCAGAATGGGATTTCTCAAATTCCTAATGCTGCGACGGATGGCGCAACGCAAGTAAACCTGGTTGATGGGGAAAATAAGATTGTGATTAGCTATGGGTATAGTATTCTTGCACGGATTGCTTGGACAGTATCGCTGATTATATTCTTAATTTTTAACGGAAGGATGTTATATAAAAAATATAAGAAACAAATTTAAATATTTATCGAAATGCAGATTTGTTAATTAATCTGTTAGAAAATTCCAAGAAAATCTATGCTGATTAGGTGATTTTTTATTAGATTCACATTTAAGTATAGAATGACGATAGAAGGAAAAGGTAATATGTTTGAGTAACAAATTAATCTGGAGACCATTTTCTCTAGGAAATGAAAAGTATTTCAATCTTCACTCTACTTCGTCTGGGATTGATAAGAAAAATATAGTACAAAATAACGGCAAAAAAATTGCTTATGTTACGAGAACAGACAAAAATAATGGAATAGACTCTTTTGTCTCTATTCAAGCTAAAAATTACGATAAAGGAAATGTCATTTCAATAGGTTTAGACACCTAAACAGTTTTTTATCAACCAAACATTTTTATACAGGGCAAAATATTCAAATTTTAGAAAGTCCATATATGACTGAAAGTATCGCAATGTTTTTGATTCCTTTAATAAAAAAACAGCTTACCGTTTTGAACTGGGGTGGCAATGGGGCAACGTTTGGTAGATTAAAGGCAAAAAGTATATTATTGCCAACATTATCTAATGGAGAACCTGATTGGGAGTATATGAATGGGGCATTTTATTATAATTTAAAAGAATTGGAACATAGGAAAGATAAACAACTTATAAAAAATACACCGTTAAAATTAACGAATGTTGAATGGAAAGAATTTAGCTTGTCGGATATTTTTAGTGAAGCAAAACGTGGTAATGCAGGAGCAAAAAGTAAACTTTATAATGGTAGTATTCCACTTATCTCTGCAAGAAAACAAGACAATGGATTTGATAAATTTGTGAATGTTCCTGAAACAAAAACAATAAAAAATTGTATCTCAGTCGTTAATAATGGTGATGGTGCGGCAGGCAGGGCATTTTACCATAATTATAGGTATACCGCTACTCAAGATGTAACAAATCTAATAGGCAAAGCGAAACTTTCAAACGCCGAAAAAATGTTCATATCTGTATGTATCATACATCAGGAAAATAAATATGGACATGCAAACAAAGTAACTTCTGATAGGTTGATGCATCAGAAAATTAAGTTACCTGTGGAAGCTAACGGTAAAATAAATTGGAACTTTATGGATGAATATATTGAAAGTATTATTCAATTGTAAATTGAACTTTTGGGAGCTGATGAGAAGCTCTCTTTTTATTATTTAAAACAATTAAAGTATTATCTTTAAATTTTTAGTAGAAATTACTAAATCAGTTTGTTAATATACAACTAATAAAATTATTAAAAATAAA
>DWVG01000035.1 GCA_019120355.1 Candidatus Ligilactobacillus faecavium | reverse complement strand
TGGATCGATTGGAAAAAGTGAAGCTTTTCTTCTTTAACGTTTTGTTTTTCTTCACTCACTTTGATCTCAATCCTTTTGATTTAATTTTAATTTGTTTCTGGATTCCGCAAGTAGTATCCAACTCCGCGCCGAGTCACTAACCAAATCGGACGGCTCGGATTATCTTCAATTTTTTCACGCAACCGGCGGACCGTCACGTCAACGGTGCGAACATCACCAAAATAGTCGTATCCCCATACGGTTTGAAGCAAATGTTCCCGGGTCATTACTTGACCAATGTGCTTTGCTAAGTAGTAAAGTAATTCAAATTCCCGGTGAGTCAGTTCGATCTTTTCACCCCGTTTTGAAACCACATAGGCATCCGGATGAATTACAAGATCGCCAATTGCAATGTCGTTGTTTTTACTTTCTTCTTCTGCAGCCTGAGCTTCTGCCATTGTAGTTGATTGCCGCCGTAAATTAGCTTTGACCCGGGCAACTAATTCCCGATTTGAAAACGGCTTGGTTACGTAATCATCGGCTCCCATTTCAAGGCCTAAAACCTTATCGATTTCAGCATCCTTGGCTGTAACCATAATGATCGGCATGTTGTGCGTCTTGCGGACTTCGCGGGCAACTTCCAGGCCATCGATCTTTGGCAACATCAAATCCAGAAGAATCAAATCCGGATTGATTTCTTCAACTTTTTGTAAGGCTTCTTCACCGTCATAGGCGGTATAAACATCATAACCTTCCTTTTTCAAATTAAATTTAATAATATCAGAAATTGGTTTTTCATCATCGACAACTAAAATCTTTTTCATAAGTATATACCTCCCCCATTAAAATGGGTTTTCAGTAACTATTAAATAATCACTCGCCTCATCGAATTGCAAAATTCTCAGTTTCTATTATAAATCATCGCCGAATGAAAACCAAACTATGAAAAGACCATGATTTTCATTCGAAATTCTAACCGAACCTTTTGAAAACTATGCTATAATACAGTTAAGCTCTAGGTTTGGTTTTCAAAGTTTTCATTTATAAAACGATTAGTGAAAGTAGTTAATGGTTTTCACTTAAAGTAAAATGGTAAATTCACTTCTTTTTATACATTCTCCAACGAATTTGCCGTTGAACTTTTAAGAAATAAATCATACATTCTCCCCTTTACGATTAACTACGCTCACAGTTGGTAATTTTTGAAACTTCCATGGTTAAATTAGTAATCATCTCCGGAGTTTTTATTAATTTACATGAAGGTGCTTTAAGTATTCAAGTTAACTTCTGTTACCTCATACTTGAATGATTTAAATTGACTTCACATGGCGGTCTTGATTTTTATTAACTTTCAGCTTTATTAATGAAAAGTTGGAAAGTAATTCTAGGTGCGATAAAAACACAGAGCAAAAAGTAAAAGGCTGGGACAATAGGTCCAGCCTCTTACTTTTATAAATTCAATTCATATCCCAACCGTTCTTGAACTTCATCACCCTGATTAACGATTCCGCAATAATGAAATCCAGCTGATTTGATCAAGCCTTGCATCCGTTTATTCATCGCATGGGTGTCGATCCTGAAGTTCTGCATTCCCTGTTCGACTCCAATCGAAATTAAGTTACTCATCAAATAATTACTCAAATGCATTTCCCGAAATTCAGCTGACAATGCTAACCGATGAATCGTGGCGTACGGTTAATCAGTTACGTCCCAGTGACCATCACTGATATTTTGGTAGTTAGCTTGCGGATCATGTGCCAAGGTTGCGACTCCCGCAACTTGATCATTTACCATCAAAACAAAGCATTCATTTCGCTGAATATCAATTTGAAAAACTTCTTCAGTCGGATAACCATCCTGCCACTGTGGACTGCCATCCTTTTTTAAGAGTGCTTGGGCCTCATGAATAATTGTCATAATTGACGATAAATCGCGTTGAGTAGCGTGGCGCAGGTAAATTAAACTCATTTTAACTCCTCATTTCTTCTTTTTCGAAAACTAATTTATCCCTTAGTTTAGCCGTTTTTAAGCCTTTTTTCAAAATTCTCAAAAAAAATTTCAAAAAAAGCTTGCATTTATCTTTTATCCTTGATATTATATTAATCGTCGATGAGATACGAAAAGTTCTTATCACTTATCAATTCAAGATTTATGGGTGGTTAGCTCAGCTGGCAGAGCAACGGACTCTTAATCCGTGGGTCCAGGGTTCGATCCCCTGACCACCCATCAGTGAAAGTCGTGATGTGATCACGGCTTTTTTATTTTACCCAGTTCTTTTTCTTTGCACCCACTCCCGAACTGCATATAATTAAAGGTGTAAGGAGTTAGAAGCCCTGTGTTAGATGGTAAACAAGTGACCATGTTTGGGAATGATGTTTTCAAGTCAGGGTCGAGGCTCCTTATTTAATTTGAAAATAAAAGATTGAAATTCAAAGAAGGGTGTTCAATGAGCGCAAATCAATGTCAATGCAACTGCAAATGCGGATGTGCAGACGGCAAAGCTTGCAACTGCAAGAATAACCCAAATGCAAAATGCTCATGCAGCCAAAATAAATAATTAATGATCGGCCAAACAATCGGTGGAGGTTCTGTTTGCAGTGGGACGGAGCCTAACGGTTGTTTGGCTTTTTGTTTGCCCGCTTGTCGCTCTGAATTTAAATGGGTAAAATATCCTATATAAGGAGGTCATTTTATGGCTGCAAAAGAACAAATCAATGAACAATTAATCAAAGACGACCTTTATATGGCCGTAAACGGCGAATGGCTTAAAACCGCTAAGATTCCTGCTGACAAAGCTACAACAGGCGGTTTTCAAGACCTGGCCGATCACATTGAAAAGACATTAATGCATGATTTTGGTGAAATGTTGGATGGAACCGTTCAACCTGAAGACCAATATTTAAATGAATTCGTTAAATATTACCGCTTAGCTTCAGATTTTGAAAAACGCGATGCGGATGGATTTACCCCCGCTAAAAAATTTATGAAACGCGTTGAAGATCTGAAAGACTGGAACGATTGGGAAAACAAAGCTGTCGCGCTCACAATGAAGGGCTATGAAGCCCCGTTCCAACTTTACGTCGCAAGCGACATGAAGAACACCGACCGCTATGCGCTCTACGCTTCAGTCCCTTCATTAATTCTCCCAGATAAAACATACTACGCCGATGATAATGAAAACGGGAAAGCATTGATTGCGGTCTTCTCATCAATGGTCATGAAACTTTTTAAGATGGCCGGTTATGATGAAGCCACCGCTCAAGCTCATCTTGAACGCGCACTAGCATTTGACCGCTCACTTGCACCGCATGAAAAGGACAGTACTGAACGAGCAGACTACCCGAAGATGTACAACCCATATTCATTTGAAGACTTTAAGAAGTTTAGTTCTTACCTTAATTTAGGAAAATACACCAAAAACTTGATCAAGAACACTCCTGATCAAGTTATCGTCGAAGAGCCGAAGTATTACGAAGCCCTTGATGAAATCGTCAACCCGGACACCTTTGAAAACTTTAAGAGCTGGTTGCTCGTTAATACTTTAACCGGCGTTACAGGTTATTTAACAGATGATTTCCGGGTAACCGGCGGCGAGTTTTCCCGGGCAATTTCTGGATCAAAGGAAGCCATGAAGCCGCAAAAAGCTGCTTACTATCTTGCCGGGAATCGGTTTGATCAGGTCGTTGGTCTTTACTACGCTCATAAGTACTTCAGTCCAGATGCCAAGGCCGACGTTGAGCACATGGTTCACCAAATGGTCGATGTATATAAGCACCGCCTTGAAAACAATGATTGGTTAAGTGAATCGACCCGCAAACAAGCCATCGTTAAGCTGGATGCATTAGGCATCAATGTCGGTTATCCGGATGAACTCGACCCGTTATATAAGAAATTCAAGGTCGATGAACAGCTTAGCTTACTTGATAATGCCCAATCCTTTAGCGAAATCGTCCTTGCTGATCATTACAGCCGGTGGGGCAAACAAGTTGACCGAACAAGATGGCAAATGCCGGCGCACATGGTCAACGCTTACTACGATCCGCAATTTAACGTGATCGTTTTCCCCGCAGCGATTTTACAAGCACCATTTTATGACTTGCATCAATCGGCAAGTGCGAACTATGGCGGAATCGGCGCAGTAATTGCCCACGAAATCTCTCACGCCTTTGATAATAACGGTGCTCAATTTGATGAAAAAGGAAATCTGCACAACTGGTGGACTGAAGCCGACCTGAAGCATTTCCAAGGCCTTGCCCAAGACATGATCAATGAATTTGACGGCCTTGAAACTGAAGCCGGAAAAGTCAACGGAAAATTGGTTGTTTCGGAAAACATTGCCGATGCTGGCGGTTTAAGCTGTGCCCTTGAAGCCGCAAAAGGCGAGGCCCAACCAGATTTAAAAGCATTCTTTATTAACTGGGCGCGAATTTGGCGGATGAAAGCATCAATGGAACGGATGAAACTGTTGCTTAACATCGATGTTCATGCTCCGCACGTCTTACGGGCAAACGTTCAACCGAAAAACCTTGATGATTTCTACACGACCTTTGACGTCCATGAAGGTGATGGGATGTACTTAGCACCTGATAAACGGGTCAACATTTGGTAATTCAAAAATTTAATTAAGAGATTACGGAAGATTTTGTTTAGATATCTTATCGATTTTCTCTTCATCAAATAATAAGTAAAAGATTCATAACTAAAAAGAGACTGTGACATAAGTATTCAATAAACAGCCTCGATTATAAAAATAGCGAAATTCAATTTAAAAAATTGGATTTCGTTATTTTTTTCCTTTAGATTAAATTGATATTTACAAAATTGGCCAATC
>DWVG01000034.1 GCA_019120355.1 Candidatus Ligilactobacillus faecavium | reverse complement strand
CTTCCTTATATACTTGATGAAGAAGTTACGTGTGAGGTAACTTCTTTTTTATTATAAATGAAAGGAGGCATTTCAGCGAATTCTCGCTGAAGTGCCTCCTGTAATTTAGTGACTTATGTCACAACCTCTTTGCACGAAAATTTGTTGAGGACCACCATGTAACGGTTAGCCGAAATTCAGTAATTGCTCGCAGATTGACACATCTAAAATCATATTTGGAATTAATGGTTGGAACATTGTATCCTAAAAATCCTGTTCCGCCACGTGCTCTTGATGTTTTCTTTAAAAATAGTGAAAAAGCATTAAGAGTTCCAAGATATGTATTAGATAATTTGGAGATTAAGCAGATCAAAAACTATTTGAAAAAGAATATTGATTTTTCTGAATTTTCAAGTTGTGTTTCTAAGTTGGCAATTTGGGTTGACCTAGAAACTGGAATGCGTCCTCAAGAACTTCAAGCTTTGACATGGGGTAGTATTCAAAAACAAAAAAATAATTACGTTTTTGAACTCTCAAATTCATGGAATGATTATACTAAGTCACTCAACGGGCATCTCAAAGCACGAAAGGTAGGAGAAAAAAGAACAACTTTGCCAATTTCTTTAGAATTAAAATCAATGCTTGATAAATTCGAAAAATACCAAAGCAAGTTTCTAAAAGAAAATGGAATTTCAAACTTTAACAATTTTATCTTTTTGAATTTGAATGATTTTCAAAAGTCATCGGCAGGGTATCCTGTAACACAGACAAGTTTAAATGAAATGCTAAAGAAAATTGGTGAAGAAGTTGGAATTAAACCAGAGGGACAATGGTCGATGTATTCGTTGCGTCATACAATTGCAACTAAGTTAGGGAACACTCCGGGAATGAGTTATCCTTGGGCAGCTGCAAGAATGGGACACACGACAAAGGAATTCATGAAGACCTATGTTCATGTTGACCGCGATATTAACGATCAAATGAATAATCTTTGGATTAACAGTTAAATAATGGATTAATGAGGCTTGACACATTCTGACACACGGAGTGGTTTAGCACGTTAATTCATGCTTGATATAATGCGGTTTTAACTCACAACCTGTGAGCCTGCAATCGAAAAAACGTTCATAGATGTTTATAAGCCTTGATATAAGGCTTTTTTTGTTTATATAAGTATTCAAATGTACACAAAAAAACTCTAAAATATTCAAAACAGACACATTCTGTGCACACAGTTCTAATGTGTGTGCATGAGAAAATTTTAATGAAAGATGAGTCCACTGTTATATCAATGTTTTATGGGTTAATTCTGTGTGCATGAGGTATTATTATTAAAGCCAATATTAGATTAATTTTAAAATAAAAAAGCATATATATATAAAGTAAGATTACAAGTCAGACACACAATAGACACACGATTGATAACCATGTGTCTGTAAAGAATTTTAGAATGCGGATAAACATTGATATAACAATCAAAGGCAACACTTTTCTGTGTGTCTGACGGATACTTTGGGGTAAATTTGGACAAAGAACAAGGGGTGACAAAACATTAAAAACGAGCGTGGTGGAAGCAGAAAAGCGAACGAATCGCGCCAGCATAGATTCAGAAAAAGGAATCAAAAATTGACCAAATTCCCGCAGATGACTATACTTTAAATATTATTAAGTTTATTTATGGAAGGAATTTAAAATTGACTCCAATTAAGTCACAAAAAACATTTTTAGGACACCCGCGCGGATTGGCAACCTTATTTTTTACCGAAATGTGGGAACGGTTCAGTTACTATGGCATGCGGGCAATTTTGCTGTTTTACATGTTTTATTCAGTAACGGAAGGTGGATTAGGTTTTAGTAAAGCCACGGCGGCATCGATCATGTCGATTTATGGAGCGTTAGTTTATCTGACAAGTGTCCTTGGCGGTTTTATGAGTGATCGCCTGTGGGGCAGCCGGAAAACGGTTTTGATCGGCGGAATTTTGATTATGCTGGGACATATCGTCTTAGCAACGCCATACGGCAAAACCGCGTTGTTTATTTCGATTATTCTGATTACTTTTGGAACCGGGATGTTAAAACCTAACGTTTCTGAAATGGTTGGCAGCCTGTACGCTAAGGACGATTATCGTCGGGAAGCCGGATTTAATATTTTTGTATTTGGAATTAACGTGGGGGCCTTTATTGCGCCAATCATTGTCGGGTACATTGGACAAACGTATAATTTTCATATCGGTTTTTCACTCGCCGCAATTGGAATGTTTTTTGGACTTGTTCAGTATTCGATCGATGGTAAGCTGTACTTATCACCTGACAGCATGTTTCCAAACGATCCGCTTGAACCGGAAGAAGTTCGCGGACTGATCAAAAAGGGGATTGCGTGGGTTATTGGAATTGTTTTGACTTGCGTAATTATGATTGAATTTAATCTGTTTAATATTGGCAACGTGATCCTTGTATTGTCGGTCCTTTCAGTTGGAATTCCGATTTACTATTTTGTGGTAATGCTGACCAGTCAAAAAGTGACCCCGGGTGAACGTAAGCGGGTCGTGGCCTACCTTCCATTATTCTTAGCTGCGATCGTCTTTTGGATCATTGAAGAGCAGGGATCAGTTATTTTGGCAATTTTTGCTGAAGAACAGACCAAATTGACGGCGTTTGGTCATTCATTTCCAGCAAGCTGGTTCCAAAGCATGAATCCGCTGTTTATTATGCTGTATGTTCCATGTTTTGCTTGGCTGTGGAGCAAGTTAAAGAATCGTCAACCATCGTCAGCAACCAAATTTTCATTGGGGTTATTTTTTGCGGGAATTTCATTCTTATGGATGATGCTTCCAGGAATGCTTTACGGGACTCACACAAAAGTTTCGCCTTTCTGGCTGGTCATGACTTGGGCATTGGTCATTATTGGAGAAATGTTGATTTCACCGATTGGACTTTCAACGACCACTAAACTGGCTCCGCAGGCGTTCCGTTCACAAATGATGAGCATGTGGTTTTTAACGGATGCGGTTGCGCAAGCAATCAATTCGCAGATCGTAAAGTTTTACAATCAGGCAACCGAGATTCATTACTTTGGAATCATTGGGGGAGTAACGATTATTTTAGGATTGATCTTACTGATGATTGCTCCGAGAATTAAGCGATTGATCGCATCAAACTAAAAAAATAATTTTTTTGAAAAAAGTCCTTGCAATTTTTCTAAATTGCATGTATGATAATTAAGTCGGATGTGATAAGGCATTTGATTTAATTGAATATGGAGGGGTAGCGAAGTCTGGCTAAACGCGGCGGACTGTAAATCCGCTCCTTCGGGTTCGGTGGTTCGAATCCACTCCCCTCCATCATTTTATTGGGGTATAGCCAAGCGGTAAGGCAACGGTTTTTGGTACCGTGATGCGCTGGTTCGAATCCAGCTACCCCAATTTTTTTATTGGGTAAAAGGTTGTGCAGGTGCACAACCTTTTTTTGTATCAACCGGATAAACGAATAATATTTAGTGATATACTAATGGTATAAATTTTAAAGGAATGGATTTAAGGATGAGCTCTCCAATTTATATTCGAATTCATAATGACTTAAAAGAATCAATTGAAAAAGGCAAGTGGCAGGTCGGCGATCGGATCCCGGCAGAACGGGAATTAGCTGAAAAATATGGCGTTAGCCGAATGACTCTGCGCCAAGCAGTCCAAACGCTGGTTGATGAAGGAATTCTTGAGCGGCGAGTCGGCTCCGGAACGTTCGTTGCCCGGAAAAAGGTTCAAGAAAAGATGTCCGGGACAACGAGTTTTACCCAGCTGATGGAAAATCAGGGAAAGACTCCTTCAAGCAAAACCATTTCGTATCAGGTGACGACGCCATCGTTAAGCGAACAGGAACATTTGAAACTCAGCGATCATGATAACATTTTGCGAATGGAACGGATTCGGTATGCAGACGAAGTTCCGATTTGCTTTGAAGTTGCAACGTTACCATATTCGCTAGTTAAAAATTATCAGCGGTCTCAAATTACCCGGTCGTTATACCAGACGTTGCAGGAACACGGGCTTGAGATTGGGCATGCCCAACAGACCGTTTCTGCATCAAGCGCATCGGAAAAGATTGCTGATTATTTGAAAATCAAACGGGGAGCGCCGGTACTAAAATTGCGTCAGATTACAAAACTGACAACGGGACTGCCGTTTGAATATGTGCGAACGGAGTATGCCGGCGAACGGTTTGAATTTTACCTAGAGAAATAAAAAATAAGGCTGAGGCCTTATTTTTTTTGCTTGAATTTTTGCCGATAAACGCGGAATAAATAACGCGGTAAAGCTAACATACGTTTAAAACGGGTTGGTTCTTGGATCAACCGGAAGAGCCATTCAATGTGATGGTTGATCCAAAATTCAGGGGCCCGTTGAACGTTGCCGGTCAAAACATCAAAACTGCCGCCGACCCCCATCCAAATTGAATTGGCAACGGACCGGTGATGTGCGATGAAAAAGTCTTGTTTTGGAAAGCCTAGCGCAACGAAAACGAAGTCTGGTTGAATCTGTTGAATTTTATGAACGATTGGTTCTTCATCGTTAAAATAACCGTCATGCATTCCTGCAATGACCAAGTGCGGATATTTCTCCTTAATCACATTTCTTAATGCGGCGCTTACAGCTGGCTTACCGCCCAAAAAATAAACTTTCTTTTGATTTTGATCAGCATATTGTAATAATGCTTGCATGGTATCAAAGCCGGTTACCCGTTCAGCAAGCGGAGTGCCTAAAATCTGCGCTCCTTTCACGATCCCGATTCCATCCGCAGTAACGTAATCGGCGTGATTGATAATTTGATGGTACTGGGGATCGTGAGTGGCTGCCAGGACGATTTCAGGGTTGGCCGTAACGACAAACCGGTTAAGATGCTGCTGGCTGTCAGCGATTAGTTGCTGCACAAATCCTTTCTGGGTAAAATTATCAAATTCGATTCCAAGAATGTTGACCTTTGAACGCGTCATGATTTTCCTCGTTTCTGCTTTGTTTATTTCATTATAGAACAAACTATTTTGCGGTGGGAACCCGAAAAGTGATAAAATATAAGCACTATTATGTATCTAGTAAATTACGATCTTAAAGAGGAATATCATGATTAA
>DWVG01000033.1 GCA_019120355.1 Candidatus Ligilactobacillus faecavium | reverse complement strand
GTTACTTAAGAGAGAATAAGAATAGGTGGGAAGTGTTAAATTATGTTATCAATGCAAAAGACAATGATCGATCTGTTGCAAAAGGTTCAACTTCATAATCACTTAAACCAATACAAAGAGTTTGAAAAGTTGGGCGCAATTGATATGTACTACCTCGAAGCCATCAATCAAGCAAATAACACGACGATTGGTGCAGTTTCAAGGATGTTGAATCAATCAACTCCCAATACGAACTACCACATTAAGAAATTAATGCGGCTTGGCTTGATTGAAAAGAAAGTTGATCAACAAGATCGGCGGGTATATCACCTTACAGTTACAAAGAAGTATGTCGAAATGATGGATAACAATACTGAATTTTGGCAACGGCTGCAAGATGGCCTTGAAAAAAAGGTTTCACCTTCAGACTTGGCAATTTTCAAACGGGTGCTTGAACGTGCACTTGATGTGATCGACGAAAATAATGAAAATTAAGATAACGGCAATGGAGCTGTCGGTAACGGCAGTTCTATTGCCGTTTTGTTTATTTTGAGGAGGAATTGAAATGGAAAATCAGGTTGAAACGATCGTAATTGGCGCCGGTTGTGCTGGCTTGACTGCCGCATTGCAAGCCCATGAAATTGGCAAAAAGGTAATGGTTTTAGAAAAAATGCCACGAATTGGCGGTAATTCAATGCGCGCATCTTCAGGAATGAATGCGGCAGAAACTGATTTGCAACTTAAACATGGGATCATTGATAGTTCAGAACAGTTTTATAATGAAACGTTCCAGGCGGGCGGCAAAATGAATGACCCTCAATTATTGCAATACTTTACGACCCATACGAATGGGGCAATCGAATGGCTTAAACAGTATGATGTCGATCTGGGAGACCTGACAACGCTTGGCGGAATGAGTTTAGCGCGGACTCATCGCCCAACCGATACTTCGCCAATTGGAGCTTACCTTGTAAAGAAACTTGCTGCCGCCGTTGAAAATGCCGGAATTGAAATTCGAACCGACTGCAAGGTTATTGATCTTCAGCGAAATGCATCCGGATTTCAATTAACGGTTATTCAAAATGAGACCCAAGTTCATCTTGAATGCCGTAAAGTAATTCTTGCCACCGGGGGGTTCGGGGCTTCCAAAGAATTGATCAAGCGGTACGCGCCGCAGTACGCGGACTTTAAAACAACGAATCAGGACGGGGCAACGGGAGACGGTTTAAAATTAGCTCAGAACCTTGGAGCGCAGCTGATTCAACTTAATTTGGTTCAGATTCATCCAACCGTTCAGCAAGATAATCCGCACACGTACTTAATTGGGGAAACGGTTCGCGGTGAAGGCGCAATTTTAGTAAATAATGCCGGCAAGCGATTTGTTAACGAACTTGACACGCGCAAAAAAGTTTCAAATGCCATCATTGCCCAACCGACCAGACATGCATACTTGATTCTGGATCGGAAAGTTTTCCAGCGGGTTAAAGCCCTTGAATTTTATCAAAGTGTCGGATTAGTTGAACAGGCCGATTCCCTTGCTGAATTGGCTAATCAAATCAACATTGACCAGCAACAACTTAATGAAACGGTCACTGAATGGAATGCCGCGGTTAAAAAACAAAATGACGCCCAGTTTGGACGTCACACAGGAATGCGGACGCTTGATACGGCACCGTTTTATGCAATTCATGTTGCTCCGGCAGTTCATTATACAATGGGGGGGATTCATATTGATAATGAAACCCATGTTTTAGATGAAAATGGCAACATTATCCCCGGATTATTTGCAGCCGGCGAAGTTGCTGGCGGGTTACACGGAAATAATCGGGTTGGCGGCAATTCGATTGCTGAAACAATTGTTTTTGGCCGCCAAGCAGGAATTCAGTCAAGTAAGGATTAAATTGATTGCTGTAAAATATCAAGTACCTTTTGCTGTTTATTAGTCAAAAGATGACGGGCGTGGTACGCAATTGCCATATTGAAAACAGGAAAGTCCTCTGCTTCAATGCTTATTGCATGTAACCTGTCATTCGGGTTGATCGCAATTGATGCTAAAAGACTGATTCCGGTGTTTTCGGCAACGAGTGCTTTTAAAATATTGATATTGTCAGTGTGACAGACAATATTCGGACGAAAGTGACCTAACCGGGCCACTTTTTTTAATGCCCGTTGGTGAATGAAACTTTCATTTTGCGAAATAAAGCGTTGACCGTGTAATTCATCTAAGGTTACAGAATCACGATTAGCCCATGGATGTTCTTGACCGACAACAATTTTATACGGCGAACGGGCAAATGTTTCAGTAACTAGGTTAGGCTCTTTTAACGGTGAATTTGATCCGAGAAGGGCAATATCAAGGTCACCATTTAAGAGCATTTTGCGGCAAACAGTTGAGCCGCGGCTGACGATCGTAAGGTCATCAAGCAGATTGTTACGGAGTAGTTCAGGTGTAACTGGCGGAAAATAATATGTTCCGATGATTGGCGGAAGGCCGAAAATGATTTTTTGTTCATCAGCATTGCGAATTTCTTTGGCTGCCACTTTCAGCTCTTGGATGATTTGCTTACTGTGTTCATAAAATTGTTTTCCAGAATCAGTTACGATCAATTCTTTATGTGATTTGTTGCGAATAAAGAACTTAGTATTAAATTCTTCTTCCAAGCGTTTGATCGCCATCGTAATTGTTGGCTGGCTGACATTAAAATTTTGAGCAACAATTGAAAAATTTTTGGTTGTAATTAATTCATTAAAATATTCAAAGTCTTTGATGTTCACGTTAATCACCTGATTTATCAACAATTTATTATCTCATATAAATAACTTTTATAATAGCACATAAATTTGACTATAAATATTAAGAAAAACTAAAATGCGGGTGTAAATATTAAAAGAAAAGAAGAGGCGTTAAGGTATGAAACGTGGAATTGACGTTTTAAGAGATCCTTTCTTAAATAAAGGAACTGCATTTACAAACGAAGAACGGAAAGAATATGGTTTGGTCGGAATGTTGCCAATCGGTGTTCAATCAATTGAAGACCAAG
>DWVG01000032.1 GCA_019120355.1 Candidatus Ligilactobacillus faecavium | reverse complement strand
ACATTGACGGTGGTTTAATCGGCGGTGCTGCTTTACAACCAGACTCATTCTTACAATTAGCTCACTACAAAGACTAATTTTTGAATGGATTTACGTTGAAAGTTTAAAGTAAAACCAGTAAAATAATACATGAAAACAATTTCTAAGATTGTTTATCAAAGTTAAAGGAGATTATAACATATGTCTGCAATTACAGAAATTTATGCTCGCGAAGTCTTAGACTCACGTGGTAACCCAACAGTTGAAGCTGAAGTTTACACAGAAGCAGGTGCTTTTGGTCGTGGAATCGTTCCTTCAGGTGCTTCAACAGGTGAACACGAAGCTGTTGAATTACGTGATGGTGACAAGTCACGTTACATGGGCAAGGGTGTTTCAAAAGCCGTTGCTAACGTAAACGACGTTATCGCAAAAGAAATCGTTGGTTACGAAGTTACAGATCAAGTTGCTATCGATAAAGCAATGATCGCTTTAGACGGTACACCAAACAAAGGTAAGTTAGGTGCTAACGCAATCTTAGCTGTATCAATCGCTGTTGCACATGCTGCTGCAGATGAATTAGAAGTTCCTTTGTACAACTACATTGGCGGATTCAACGCTCACGTTATGCCAACACCAATGATGAACGTTATCAACGGTGGTGCTCACTCAACAAACAAGGTTGACTTCCAAGAATTCATGATCATGCCTGTAGGTGCTCCTTCAATGAAGGAAGCTGTTCGCATGGGTTCAGAAACATTCCACCACTTACAAGCAATCTTAAAGGATGCTGGCAAGGCAACTGCTGTTGGTGATGAAGGTGGCTTCGCTCCTGACTTTGCTAACAACGAAGAACCATTACAATACCTTGTACGTGCCATTGAAGATGCCGGCTACAAGCCAGGCAAGGACGTTGCAATTGCAATGGATGTTGCTGCATCAGAATTATGGGATGACGAAAAGAAAGTTTACAAGTTACGTTGGTCAACAGGTGAAGAATTCACAACCCCAGAATTCATCAAGTACATCGAAAACTTAGTAGACAAGTACCCAATCGTATCTGTTGAAGACCCAATCGACGAAAACAACTGGGATGACTGGGCAACAATCACAAGCGAACTTGGCAAGAAAGTTCAATTGGTTGGTGACGATTTCTTCGTTACAAACACAGAATACTTACGTAAGGGTATCAAGATGGGTTGCGCAAACTCAATCTTAATCAAGGTTAACCAAATCGGTACATTGACAGAAACAATGGAAGCTATCGAAATGGCTAAGGAAGCTGGTTACACAGCTATCGTTTCACACCGTTCAGGTGAAACAGAAGACACAACGATCGCTGACTTGGTTGTTGCTACAAACGCAGGTCAAATCAAGACTGGTTCAATGAGCCGGACAGATCGGATCGCTAAGTACAACCAATTAATGCGGATCGAAGATCAATTAACAAGCAACGTTGCAGAATACAAGGGTATCCACTCATTCTACAACTTGAGCGAACAAGCTCGTCAAGACATTATGAACAAATAATGCTTGATTTCAAGCTTGAAGAGGAAGACCGAATTTCGGTTTTCCTCTTTTTTTTAGTTGCGGATAATGTTATATTTTTTTAAGTAACACTTTTATGTGAAGAGGGATTATCGTGTCAAAAAATAAAGATCAACGGATTGATTTGACCCGATTCAAATTTATCGTCAAAGGCCTGGGGGTTGGATTGATCGTCGGGTTTGTCGTCAGTTTGTTTCGGTTTTTTATTGAAGTTGGATTGCACTATGCTTTGATTGCTTATCATTATATGCGAAGTCACCCAATATATATTATTCCGTGGGCTTTATTGATGCTGTTGATTGCATTGATCAACTCGCGACTGATCAAAAAAGATCCGGACATTATGGGATCCGGGATTCCGCAAGTTGAAGGGCAGTTAGCCGGTGAAATGGAAATGAACTGGTGGAGCGTTCTTTGGCGGAAATGGGTCGGCGGCGTCCTTGCGATTGCTTCCGGTTTATTTCTTGGACGGGAAGGCCCTTCAATTCAACTTGGCGCTGCAGTTGGTCAAGGATTTGCTGAAAAGACGAATCACAAAGGCGTTGGTCGGCGAGTATTGATCGCCGGTGGGGCCGCTGCCGGACTTTCAGCCGCCTTCAATGCGCCGATTGCGTCGTCACTATTCGTTTTGGAGGAAGTTTACCATAACTTTTCGCCGCTGATTTGGACAACGGCATTGAGTTCAGCGATTGCATCGGACTTTATTTCGATGAATTTCTTTGGTTTAACGCCAGTCTTGCATTTGCACTACTTTGAATCATTCCCAATCAAGTATTATTTCTTATTGATTTTCTTAGGAATCTTTTTAGGCTTTTTAGGAAAACTTTATTCATACATGACATTAAATATCGATAAGGTGTATGCCAAAATCAAGTGGCTGCCGCGGAACTGGGATTCCGTTGTCCCGTTACTGATGGTTATTCCTCTTGGATTAGTTTGGCCGCAAGTTCTTGGAGGCGGAAATTCGGTTGTTTTAGGAATCAGTCATTTTTGGTCAAGCATTGCGATTTTAATTGCATTGTTTGCGGTTCGGTTGATTTTCTCAACGATTTCATACGGTTCCGGCCTTCCGGGGGGGATTTTCTTGCCGATTTTGACCCTTGGAGCCATTGTGGGGGCGCTTTTTGGAAAAGTATGCGTCGCAATGGGCTTAATGCCGGAAAAATTAGTGATCAACTGTGTAATCTATTCAATGGCGGGCTACTTTGCCTGCATCGGGAAAGCTCCGTTTACGGCGATTCTGTTGATTACCGAAATGGTTGGTTCATTAAGCCACTTAATGCCATTAGCGGTTGTCTCATTGATTGCTTACACCGTTACGGATATTATGCGGGAACGGCCAATTTACGAAGCAATGTTGGATGCTTTGCTTCCTGAAAAGGAAGAAGAAGCCGAAACGTCAACTTTCCAAGACCGAATCGAAATTCCGGTGTTTGCCGGTTCATTCTTACAGGATAAGTCAGTCCGTGATTTCCAATGGCCGAAGGAATGCTTATTGATGGCAATTCGGCGGGGCGAACGCGAACTGATCCCGCATGGTGATACGGTCATTCGAAGCGGCGATACGTTGATCATTTTGACTTCGCATGAAAACCGGGCATGGATCCGGCATCGAATCGATCAGCTTGCTCAGGCTGTGCATGAGAAGAAACAGTTGGCAAAATAATTCAATAAATGATAAAATATAAGTTGGTTTTATAACGGAAGAGTGAGGAGGATAAGTGAATTGTATAATACGCTCTTAACGTTACTTGTAATTATCGCGATCTTAATTATTATTTCAGTAATGATGCAACCCGCAAAGACTGATAATGCTTCAACTGCTTTATCAGGTGGTGCAGCTGATCTTTTCAGTAAGCAAAAGCCAAGAGGATTTGAAGCCTTTATGCAGAAGGTAACTGTTGTTTTAGGTATCTTATTCTTTGCGATTGCTTTAGGCTTAGTATATATTTCTTCACATTAGTCAAAAAGAAGGTGGGCTGTGACGTTTGTCGCGGCCCTTTTTTACATAAAAAAGCAAATAGTTAATCTTTAATAAACGAGGAAACGAATGGAAAAACAAGAAATCATTAATGCATTGTATAAAAAGTTTAATGAAGAATCCGACCGGCACTTCACGGTGCAGGAATTGGCAGATTATCTTGACATGAACCATGGAGCTCAATTTAAATTCGTTGTTCAAGCATTGACGCAAATGGAACATGACGATCAACTTGGGTTCGACGATGATAACCGGTTCTATTTGAAAAAGCCAATGCCGCATTATGAAGGGGTCTTTCACGCTAACGACCGTGGTTTTGGGTTTGTAACGATCGATCCGGACGAACCGGATTTCTTCATTAACCCGTTAAACACTTTGTCAGCTTTGAACGGTGATGAAGTTGAAATTGAAATGGTTACGCCGGGCGATCCCGAACATGAAGTCCGCCCGGAAGGAAAAGTCGTTGCAATCAAAGACCATGCTTTAACGCAGGTTGTTGGTGAATTCCGCAGCGATGAAGACCAAAACTTACCGCAAGGAATTTTAGGAACAATTCACTTAACCGATAAGAAAATGACGAACCTGCAAGTCTTTGTTGAAGATAAAGGCTTGCATCCGGTCCCAGGCCAAGTTGTGCTGGCTGATATTACGGCTTACCCAAGTACGGCCCTTCCAGGAATGTTAAAGGTTGTCCCAATTAAGGTAATTGGAAACGTTAACGATCCCGGGGTCGACATTTTACAGGTTGTTTATAAGCATGACATTCCAACTGAATTTCCAGATGATGTGCTTGAAGAAATCAGCCATATTCCGGATTATGTTACGGAAGAAGAAAAAGAAGGCCGCGTTGATTTAACTGATCAAAAGCTGGTCACGATCGATAGTATCGAATCAAAGGATCTTGATGATGCGGTCAATGCGTGGAAACTTCCAAACGGCAACTTCCACTTAGGGGTTCACATTGCCGACGTTTCGCACTACGTTACTCCCGGCAGTCCGCTTGATAAGGAAGCATATGAACGCGGAACGTCAGTTTACTTGACTGACCGGGTAATCCCAATGCTGCCGCACAAGCTGTCAAACGGAATTTGTTCGCTTAATCCGCACGTTGAACGGTTGGCGATGACGTGTGAAATGGAAATCAATCCGGAAGGAAAAGTCGTTAACCACAAGATTTTCCCAAGTGTGATCAAGTCAACGGAACGGATGACGTACGTTGCGGTCAACAAGATCCTGGAAGCCCATGATGAACAAACCATGGAACGTTACAAGGAATTAGTTCCAATGTTTGAAGACATGGCTGAATTGCATAAGATTTTGCTGAAGATGCGGAAACGGCGCGGCGCAATTGAATTTGAAGATGATGAAGCTAAGATCATTTTGGATGATGACGGTCACCCAATCGACATTCAATTGCGGAACCGGGGAACCAGTGAACGGATGGTTGAATCGTTTATGTTAGCTGCTAACGAAACGGTGGCAGCGCACTATAACAATCTTAACGTTCCGTTTGTGTACCGGATCCATGAAAAGCCGAAGGAAGAAAAAATCACGGCATTCTTTGAATTCTTATCAGCTTTAGGCGTTGAAGTGACGGGAACGAAGAAGGACATTCAACCGAAGATGCTGCAGGGAATCTTGAAGAAGGTTGCTGGTAAGCCTGAAGAAGCGATGGTTTCAACCATGCTTTTGCGGTCAATGCAACAGGCGAAGTATGATGATCATCCAATCGGCCACTTTGGCTTAGCCGCAAGCGACTACACGCACTTTACTTCACCAATTCGGCGGTATCCAGACTTGACCGTGCACCGCTTGATTCGCTACTATGCGGAAAACGGAACAAGTGAAGCTGCCCAAGCCAAATATAAGGATAAACTGCCTGAATTAACGAAGCACAGTTCAGAAATGGAACGGCGGGCAATTGATGCTGAACGGGAAACGGATGATTTGAAGAAGGCTGAATACATGGCTGATCACATCGGTGAAGAATTCGATGCGGTTGTCAGCTCAGTAACGAAGTTTGGAATGTTTATTGCCTTACCGAATACCGTTGAAGGATTGATCCACATCAGCGAAATGAAGGACGACTACTATGTTTACGTTGAAAAACAAATGGCATTGGTTGGTCGGCGCTACAAGCGGACATATCGGATTGGACAACCGTTACGCGTAAAGTTGATGGACGTTAACGTCGAATTGCACGAAGTCAACTTTAAGCTGCTTAACCCGAAGGATGCACCGAAAACGGATTTATTGGACGGGGTTGATTTGCCTGAACTGAAGAAGCCGTTCAGCCGCAACCGACGGGATGGTAAAGGTAAGAATGACCACCGTAACAACGGCAACCGAAATGACCGCCACAAGGATAACTGCAAGAACGGCTATCGCGGCAACCGGAACAATCATCGGCGCCGGAATAATCAGCACAAACGCAATCAGGACAATCGATACCGCCATTAATTTATTTATGTGAAAGGGTGGTTAGCGATGAAAAAAACAAAAACAAAGGATGCACCGTTAGCTCAAAATAAAAAAGCGCGGCATGACTACCAGATTCTGGAAACGATTGAAGCCGGACTGGTGTTGACCGGAACGGAAATCAAATCAGTGCGGGAACGCCGCATTAACCTTAAAGACGGCTTTGCCCAAATTCATAACGGCGAAGCATGGTTAATGAACGTTCACATTTCAGAGTATACGCAAGGGAACCGGTTCAATCACGATCCGTTGCGGGCTCGGAAATTGCTTTTGCACAAAAAAGAAATCCAAAAGTTAACGGGGCAAACAAGTGAAAAGGGAATTACGATCGTTCCGCTGAAGGTTTATTTGAAACATGGCTTTGCGAAGGTTCTTTTAGGAATTGCCAAAGGGAAACATGATTATGATAAACGGGAAACGATCAAGAAGCGTGATCAGGAACGCGAAATTCGCCGAACACTGAAAAATTATCGATAGCAAAAACGCTGTGACGAAAAGGTCACAGCGTTTTTTTGTATAGGTTACATTTAGCAAACATAACTGATTAATATAATGAAATTCCTGTAATGGCGCGAGTTAAAAATTTATTTTTTCATATATGGAAAATATATAAAGTAGAAGGTTTAATCTAGTAGATTTAATGTAACAAGAAAAAATTTTAAAGTTTTTCTTGTTACATTTGTAAAGGAAAGGAGAAAAAACAATGACTAAAGGTAAAACAACTATTAAGGTTGTGAAGGATGAAAAGCGGGTACCTATTATTAAGCAAGCTAAGCGATCATACACAATGAGCGATAATTATTAAAGGTATAAGGCCATGAAATTCTCATGGCCTTATATAATACAAGGAGATTTTATTATGAGTGATTTTCTATTTGTAAAGGGAGATAAGAAAAAACATTGTTTATTTGTAAATGATAAAGATGTTATCACATTAGAGACAAATAATTCCGATGAAATTGTAAAAATTGGAAATAAAATATTAAATGGAAATGATATTCCAAATAGTGAAACTAAAAAAGTTATTTGTAATTTTTTAAAATCTCAAAATTTAGATCAAATCCCACAAAAAATACAAATTTTAGATTCTATAAATGAAATAGATGATATTCATAAAAAAATATCAAGCATAGTATTTTTAGATCAAAAGTCTCCAAATGAAATACTAAAACTATTTGATAAAAAATATACAAATACTGGATTTATTATAAATTTTCAAGGTGATATAGTTTTTATTCCTAAGCTTAATGATAAAAATTTATGTCAGCATTGTGTGGTAAGAAGATATATTAATGTGAATAGGCAATTGTACAAATATAAACAATTTTGGAGTTTAAAGACTAGATCTATAAGTGAAAAAATGCTTTCTTTTTTAAAGCTTCTTGCTAAAGAGAATATTGATAGCAACAATATTTTTATTATCAGTAAAAAAGATTATTCTGTAAAAAAATCCAAATGTTTAGCATATGAAGGATGTAAAAGGTGTTTTGGAAGTAAAAGAGTTAAAAAAACGGAAGAAGTTAAACTAAATCGAAGTGTTGTAAATTTTAAAGAAAATGGTTCACGTCATTGTTCTCCTAAGATGACAGATGAAGTTATGTCGCATCTAGTTACGCCTTTAGGCCCTGTTGTATCGTTAGAAGATGATCAAAATGTTGATAGATTAAATATGCCAGTTTATCAGTCTGAAATTAGTACAAATCCGCTAATCAAAACGTTTAATTACCATGGAGGAAAAGGAAGAACGTCGTCTCAAGCAAAATTTAGTGCAATTGGCGAAGCAATGGAAAGGTATAATGCTCAACAATTTGGAAATGAAAAAGTTATAACCCACTCTTTTAACTGGATGAAACAACATTATGTTAATGTAGTTGATCCTAAAGAATTTTTAATTGATCCTGAATATCCCATTTTGTATAGCGATAATTTAATACTGGATTGGAGCTTAGTAAAGAACTTAAATGATAATTTGAATTATTATGTACCATCAAATTGTGTCTTTTTTGTCTACCATCCTACAAAGAATGCTTTTAATTTTATTCCACAAGAAACAACAGGGCTCGCTTCTGGAATGGAGATATCAGAAGCCATTTTACAAGGAATGCTGGAAGTAATTGAACGAGATGCGTATACAATTTATTATCGCAATCAAATTAAACCAGTGACTATTACAGCATCGAGTATTTATGATAAAAGGATTCAGGAGATGATCTATAATCTTGAAATTAATAATATTAAAGTACATTTGAAATATTTAAAAAATGATACGGGAGTTTATGTTATTCACTGTGTAACAGAAGATAAATCCGGGAAACGTCCAGTATATACTCATGGAGCTGGAGCTTCCTTGAATCCAATGATTGCAATATCTAGAGCAATAACAGAATGTGTCCAGTTAAGAGTTTCACAAATTAAGGTCTTAAAAAATAGAGCTTTGTTCGAAAATGACCCAGAGTATATTCCATATATATCTTGGGGTGAGGGGAATAAAAAAGACGTTGCTGTATTTTTAGATGAAAAGGCAGATTGTAAAATTTCTATGGCTAGATTACCCGACTTGTCATCCAAGAATATAGATAAAGATATTCAATTTATTACAGAGAATTTATCTAAACGGGGGTATAAAGTTTTAGTGGCAAATTTATCTAGAAGTGATAATCCACTTTCAACTGTTCGAGTTTTAATTCCAGGTTTTCAACCAGCTGACGATACTTTACGTAGAATTTCCAAACGAATGACAGGACTTCCTAAATTTTTAAATTATCCAATACCATCTAAACTATTTGAGAGGAATTTGTTTTCATGACAGATATGTTAATTCAGTTGAGTAAAGAAACGACGGTCAATAATTTTCGCCTAGTTAATGTAAAAAATGGCTTAATTTGTACATTAGAAGGGCCTCAAGGAAAAGAATTATTAAAAGATTTGAAACAAAGAAAGAAATACGAATATTATAGGAACAAATATGGTTTAGAGATTGATTCGATAATTAAAGATTTAATAATACAAGGATTTATTCAAGTAGGCAATTACAATCTCGAGCAAACAATGAGTGGATTATGTATGGTACTCTCTGCACAAGATACATTTTATCAACTAGATAAGGGTAATTTGTATTATGATATGTTTCAACGGAGTGAAAACGATTCGAAAATTATAGGCTTAATTGGTATAAATGGTTTCTCGAATAGTTACCACCATAATATTTCTTTTGGGTCAGTACAACTAGTAAGAGAATCGACAAGAGAAATTGCTGATTTAAGTAGAAAAAATTTAGTGGGAGATTATGAAGTTATAAATTGTATCCAGATTAAAGATTATGGAGATTTAGGTTATACAATTGATCAATCTATAATGGAAAAAAGAATATCTGATATAGGGATCCTTTTAAAAAACAAAAATATAATGCCTATATATATTGGAGGAGACCATTCGGTAACATATTTTCTATTAAACAGCTATATTAAAAATAATCCAATCCAAATAGTTCAAATCGATGCGCATAAGGATATGGGATATCAACGGGGGAATAAGGTAGAACATGGCAGTATTATAAGAAAACTTTCCAAGAATAATAATGTTAAAAAAATTATTCAATTGGGTATCAGAGGGCCAATTGAAGCATCGGAAATTAATGACGGAAAGGTTATACAATGTAATATAAGCGAGGTCAAGAATGAGATTATTGCAAATATTCCAGTATATTTAACGATTGATTCAGACGGCTTTGATCCTGCTTTAAATCCTGCTGTAAATTATCCTCTTTTTGAAGGTTTAACCTTGAAAGATTTTTCGACGATATGTGAAGAAGTTAGTCGACATGATTTAGTTGGTATTGACATTGTGGAATATAATGCTGAAAATGACACATCAAATAAGTTGGGTGCACATTTTATTGGACAAATAATTTTAGAAATATTAAGAAGCATAGGAGAAAGTGATGCAGGGTAAGCAATTGTTTCGATATTATCTAATAATAAGTTGTTTATATGCTGGTGGTTTAGGAATATGGTCTGGAACCATTTACCTGTATATGAAACATATAGGCTATACCTATGGACAAATTAATTTATTTCTTGTTGTATTTTGGATCATTAGTTTTTTTACCGAGATTCCAATGGGGATGTTAGCTGACAAATACGGTCAATTAAGAATTGGAATGTTTAGCTGTGTTGTGCGAGCATTGGGATTAATTGGAATTGTTATGGCTAACCTTGGAATTTTCTATTTAATGATTGGGGCTTGTTTGACGGCAATAGGACAGTCTTTGTATTCGGGATCATTAGATTCTTGGATTGTAAATAAATCAAAAGAGATATCCATTGATTTGGATAGTATTTTTGCAAGGAAAAGTACTGCTGTTACAATTACAACGACATTATTTGGCTATATTGGATCTCAATATTTAGGAAATGCTGGCTTACAGTATCCATTGATTGTTGGTGCAATTCTTTTAATATTTCCAGTTCCACTTTTTATATATTTGGATTATAAATTGAAGGATTCATATGGTAATAGTTTAAAGCATAGAAAAATGGTGGCGAGCTTAAAAAATATTAAATGCGATAAGGGAACAATCATTTATTTTCTTATGCTACTATCAGTTCTATTTATTACAACTAATCCATATAATCAGTGGCAGCTATTTTTTCAGAAAAATAGTTGTCACATTCAAACGGGATATATCTTAGTTGCAATTAACTTAGTATCGATTTTAGGTGCATATCTTATGAATTTTATTAAATTTAAAAATAGGGTCTTTTTGTTCGGAGTACAGATCTTTGTTATGATGATTTTTTTAGTATTAGCTGTTTTGTGTAAAACGAGACAAGAATTAGTTTCTATTAGTTTCTTTTTAATTCATACGTTGGTAACGGCATCTAATGAGGTTACACAATATGGGTTATTGCAGAAAAAAATTACTTCCAATAAAGTCCGAACAACAATTACTTCAGCGTATAATTGCATTGAGTCGTTGATTTCGATACTAGTGATCGCAATCGATGGATTTATATCAAATAAATTAGGAATTGGAATAGGATGGATAATTTTAGGAATATTTGGGATAGGTTTATTTGTATTACTTAGCTACTGGAATCATAGAATAGAAGTGACAAAAAATAATAAATAATGAAGAACTTTTAAAAAAACAATTAAAAGATAGGTTTTCATCAAGGTACGAAAATATTCTATTTGATAATCTAAAAAAGCAATCAATTTTCAAAAGTGAATATAATTATTGGAAAGAGACAAGTAGGAATTGTCGGCAAATTTCAGATAATATTAGTAACTTGATAAATGATTATGTAAGTGGTCAACAACAAGATCTTAATTTGATCGTTAACAATATTGAATTGATTAAAAAAAGGTATAGTAAAGTAAAGCTTTACACTAAGTTAGTAAATAAGTTCTATATTAAACAAGGTGGAATAAAGCCATGGAATTTTTCTATTTTTGATATTTCAACATTGGATAAAATTCCACGTAATGAAGAATTTTGGGGAATGAGAGGTATTCGCAAAATTTCTGAGTCGCAAGGTTTTATTGATAGTTTAGTTGAAAGTTTCAATGAGTCTCTAATCGATTTAGGCAAATGTAATAAAAAAAATTTAGATTCTTTTTCATATTACTTTTCTGATAGAAATTTAACCTATATTAGTGTTTCTGCACAGAATGATATCCACGATAATATCTATTTTTATCATGAAATAGGACACGCATTTTTTAATTATATGAATCATATACCTAATTACCAAATGACTTTAAGAAATTTGTATGAGTCAGAGAAAATGGCATATAAATTTGAAATAAAATATACAAAATTGTTTCTGCATAAATATTATGAATACTATCAATACAATTTCTATTCATTATTATGTATGTTTGCAGTAAAATCAGCATTCGAAATTTATTGTCATTTATATGCAAATAGTAATTCAAGCGACAAGTCAAAAACGTATCAAATTTTGGTTAGAAAATTTACTCCCTGGATTTACTCTACGGAGTCATCTGCAAATTGGTGTATGCAGAAAGAAATTTTAGAAACGCCATTTTACGATTTAGCATATTTTTTATCTCAAGGAGAAGCTATACAAGATTTGGAGTAGAGAGTGTTTAGAAAATAATAGTAAAAATGAAAAAGGTATTGTTTTATAATGGTATTTCAAATGTCATACTTGAGCTGATTGTATGGATGATTTTTCTAAGAGATCAAGGGTGGTCAATTTCTGAGATTGCTTTGTTGGAAAGTGTATATACAATATTTCAGATGGTTTTTGAATTACCTTCGGGGATCATATCGGATAAAATTGGACATAAAAATGCATTAGCTTTAGGTGAATTTTTATGTGGGTTTTATATTCTGTCTTACTTTTTTGCTAAAATTCATTTCATTATATATGCCGGATTTATAATGTGGTCATTAGGACTCTCTTTAATTTCGGGAACAGATGTATCATTACTATATGATACAGTGACTGATAAAGAACAATATTTAAAGTATGCAGGCTACTTTAAAACAATTGGAATTTTAGCAATAGCACTCAGTGATGCAACAGGTGGATGGATTGCTGAATATTCATGGAATATATTATTTATCATAGAAATGATTATTCGAGTGATTGCAATCGTAGTTATTTTTTCAATGAATTCAGAAGAGTTTAATGATAATAATGATGAGACCAGTAATATAAAAGATTTAGTAATTAATGTGTGGAATTTTGCATGTCAAAATAAGAAATTTAGATTATTAATATTAAGCATGGGATTTTCATCAGCTGCTGTGACATTGAGTCATCAATACGGGCCGTTAATTTTAAAAAATTTGGGATTAAAAGTCGGCAGCGTATCAACGATTTTTGGAATTATTTCGTTAATTGCTGCCGTAATTGTTGGTTTTACATATAAAATTACAAAAAGAATTATCGAAGATAAAGTGGTAAAGGGTTTAATTTCAATGTCAATAATCGCTTTTTTAATATTTTTAGTTAAAAATGCTGTAATTACGTCAATCGGATTATTAGTAATTAATGTTGGATTTGAACTTTGGAATGTAATATTAGAAAACCAATTACAAAGGATTGCTCCAAAAAAGATTCGAGCGTCAATAATATCATCTGTATATTTCATTGAATCGATACTATTAACATGTGGTTCTTGGTTAATAAGTACACTAACTATGAAGGTTAACATTAGTGACGCTTTAGGAATGCTGGGAACAATATTACTAATATTATCTGTAATTTGTATTGCTTCTTTGAGAAGGACAAAAATTCGGTCATAATTCATTTAAATATGTTTTTAAAACATTGGATAATTTGCAGGCAAGTGTATCGCAATTTGAATTTTTTAGGACACTTATCATGTTTTCTAATTCATGAAGCTTATCAGAATCCTCTTTTTGAAGGTGTATTAAGCTATGTAAAAAATAGAAACCTAAATTAAAGGTTGCGTTTACTTCGATAAATTTATAATCCATTAATTTAGTGTCTAATCTTTTAGCGAGATCAGAGTGCCGAAGAATTAAGATTTGGAATGCATTTAGTAAAGTAAAACAAGCATTGTAGTATAAAGGAAAATTAGTTCTGGCAATTCGTGTTACTTGTCCAAGTAATTCATTTGAAAGGGAATAAATAAAATCATTATTTAAAAGGGAAACAGTATTGCCAAATGTTTCGATTTCGAGTTTATCCCATTCTTCAGTTCTAAACAGGATGTTATATAGGCGCTCGATTTCTGTAGAGGAACAGATTTTAGCGTTTGTAAGATCATTATAAAAATTAACAGTAATCATATAGTAGAGAAATTCGATTTTAGAATCAGAAACGGTGTATTCTTGTCTAAGTTTATTTGCGTAATCAGAAAGCCCATTAATATCTTTTTTTCCATATAAAAGGGCAATGTTATCTAAAAAGTTGCTATTAACTAAGTCGTGATTTTGATCGATGTAAGAGAAAAACTCGGACTCTGATATTTCAATTCTATTAAGAAGTTTTAGAAATTTATTTAATGGAATATCGCCAATGTTATTTTCAAATCGCGACAAAGATGCTTGGGAGCATATTCCATTACAAATATATTCGAGAGACAGCTTCTTTTTTAAACGTATTTCTTTAAATGTTTTGCCAATATTTTTCTTCATAGTCATTTTATAAAAGGAGATAGATTAAAATGCAAAAGTTTATCAATAAGTATTGCGTGACAATCACCAAGCTGGTATTAAAGGTTTTAGAAGGCGGCTTGATTGTTGTCGGATGTCATTATTTATAATTAAGATGTTAATTTATAAAAAGAGACTATGGACTTAGTGTTTCCTAATTGAGTGTGGAACAGTATTATAGACCATAGTCTTTTTTCTTACGCTAATTCATTTTGATGATTTTGCCCAAATAACGTTGTTAAATCCGGGTTTAATAGTTGTTCATCAAGCAAAGCCCAATAGTTTAACAGGGCAATGATGCCGCATACGATCGGTTCGTCTGCTTGGCGGTTAACCTTGATTCCAAGCAGTTTCGGAACCGTTGGTGTAATTTGCGTTTTCATTACCGGACGATGAAGTTCAAATGCACGGTATTTTAATTGCCGTTGATTTCCCCAGATCAGCCAGTGAAGTTTTTTAAGATACAGTGGATGATCATAATTATTAAGAACGCGCCTGAAAGTGCTGATTTGATGATGATCGCAAGTGATCTCAAAGCGTTGGATCTTGCCGGCTGTCAGTTGATTGATTGCAAGCAGTTCATCGCCGTAAAGGGAATTGACAGTGATTTTGTCTAATTGGTTTCCCCACCGGCCATTGACGAGATATTTAACCTGATGATTACAGTTGCGAACGATCAGCGCAGAATCATTGCGCCGAAGAGTTTCGTAATTAATATAAAGTGATCGCATTTTCACCACCAAACTTCTAAAGCATCTTTATTTCCGATTTAATTCTGTCAGGATGGCTTTACCGACCCCATCGTTGACGTTTGATTCAGCCAAATGGTTGGCGATGGCTTTGACTTCGTCAATGCCGTTGGCCATGGCGTAACTGACACCCGCAACTTTCAGCATTGAAACGTCGTTGTTGTTATCCCCGATCGCCATCACGTTGTCCATCGGAATGTTTAAGGAATCTGCATACCGTTGAAGGGCAATTCCTTTTTGCGCATTCACGTGGTTGATTTCAATGTTGCGTTCGCCGGATGAAGTAACGACTAATTCTGGATTAGCGTCAAATTCAGCGCGCAATGGGTCAAGAACTTTCGGCCCGTCTTGACTGAATGCCACGATTTTATAAATCGGATTATGGGGATCTTCCAAAATGTCATTATAGTCTTTTACGTATTGAATATTAACTAATTCCATTCGGGCTGAGGCTAAGCTGACCGCTAATTTGAACGGTGTATCCGGTTGGATGGATGCAAGCAGTTCAGCAAAGTTTTCGATCCGTTTGGACTTGTCGTCTGAGCATACCCCGTTCTTCGTAACGACTTCAAAGTAAAGCCCGGCCCGTTTTAACCGTGCCATGATCTGGCGGGCAATTGACGGCGGAACCGGCGTTGAAACAACGGTTTTTCCGTTTTCATCAAGCACTAAGCCGCCGTTGATCGAGATCATCGGACACTTGATGCCGAACTTTTCAAGCAGGGGTTTAACTTCGTACCAGCAACGCCCTGATGAAACGATAAAGTGGACGCCTTGTTTTTGAGCTTCTTTGATTGCGTCAGCGTTGAACTTTGAGATTGTCATTTCGCCGTTCAGTAATGTTCCGTCCATGTCGGATGCAATGATTTGAATCATAAAATATACCTTCCTTTGCTTGATTACCAATATTTTAACATATTGCAAATGGCAAAATGAATATTTTATTTTTAGCATGATTTTAAATATGGTAAAATGGCGGAAGAGGTGACGATGATGAAAACGTTGATTCATAATGACTGGCAGCAGGTTTTAGAACCGGAATTTGAAAAGCCGTATTACCAACAATTACATAACTTTTTGAAAAGCGAATATCAGCACTATCAGATCCATCCGGATATGTACCACATTTTTCAGGCATTTGAATGGACGCCATTTTCAAAGGTTAAAGTTGTAATTTTGGGACAGGATCCGTACCATGAACCGCGTCAGGCTCACGGATTAAGCTTTTCGGTTTTGCCGGGAGTTCCTGTTCCGCCATCGCTGCAAAACATCTATAAGGAACTTCAAAATGATCTTGGTATTAAGCCGGTCAATCACGGTTACTTAAAGAAGTGGGCGCAGCAGGGAGTCCTGTTATTGAACTCCGTATTAACGGTGCGGAATGGCCAGGCGTTTTCACATCGCGGCAAGGGCTGGGAACAGTTGACTGACGTTGCGATTCAAAAGTTATCGGAACGTCCGCAACCAGTTGTCTTTATTTTATGGGGCAAAGCAGCCCAATCAAAAGAGAAATTTATCGATCAATCACGCAACATCATCATCAAGTCAGCGCATCCAAGTCCGCTTTCAGCCAACCGCGGCTTTTTCGGCTCGCGGCCGTTTTCAAAAGCCAATGCGGCGCTGGAAGCAATGGGCGAGCAGCCGATTGACTGGCAGCTTCCCGAACACGTTGATGAATCTGAGATGTAGCATAGGAGGAAAGTTGAATGGATTTAATTGAAAACTTAAAACAAAAAATCAAGGGCAAAGGCATCAAAGTTGTTTTTCCAGAAGGCAGCGACGAACGAATCGTGAAGGCGGCTTGCCGGTTAGCCCAAGACGGCTTGGCCGACCCAATCATTTTAGGAACGGAAGCGGAAGTTAATGCCGTGCTGAATGCTAGTCAAATTACGTTGCCATCCAATGCTGAGGTCATTGATCCCAAGACGTATCCGGATGACCAATTTGACGAAATGTTAAATGCCTTCGTTGAACGGCGGAAAGGTAAGAATACGCCTGATGAAGGCCGTGAATGGTTGCGCAACGTTAATAACTACTTCGGAATCATGTTAGTTTACATGCACAAAGCGGACTGCATGGTTTCAGGAGCAATCAACCCAACCGGCGATACGGTGCGGCCAGCGCTTCAAATCATTAAAACGAAGCCGGGCGTTTCCCGGACAAGCGGCTCATTTATTATGACCCGCAACGACGGTAAGGAAACGTATGTTTTTGCCGACTGTGCGATCAACATTAATCCGTCAGCAGAAGAATTAGCTGAAATTGCCGTTGAAAGTATTAAGACGGCCCGGTTATTTGACATTGATCCGAAGGTTGCCATGTTGAGTTTCTCAACGAAGGGTTCCGCCCACTCAATGGAAGTTGCAAAGGTAATGGAAGCAACGCAAATTGCCCAAAAGAAAGCCCCGAATGAAATGATCGACGGCGAATTGCAATTCGATGCCGCCTTGGTTCCAAATGTTGGCGCAAGCAAGGCACCGGGATCAGAAGTTGCAGGGCAAGCCAATGTCTTTGTTTTCCCTGACTTGCAATCTGGAAATATCGGCTACAAGATTGCCCAACGGTTAGGCAACTTCACGGCGATCGGCCCGATTTTGCAAGGCTTGAACCAACCCGTTTCAGACTTATCTCGGGGCGCTTCAGAAGATGACGCATACCAAGTGGGAATTATTACCGCAGCTCAAACTTTAATGGAGTAAGAAAATGTTAAAAATCAAAGTTGAATCAGCAGAACAAACGCAAGCAATTGCGAAGGAAATGGGTCCGTTGTTGCAGGCCCGCGATATTCTTTTGCTTGATGGTGATCTGGGAGCCGGCAAGACGACCTTCACCAAAGGCCTTGCAGAAGGACTCGGAATTCACCGCAACATTAAGAGTCCAACATTCACGATTATCCGTGAATACCAACAAGGACGCTTGCCGTTGTACCACATGGACGTTTACCGGCTTGAAGAAACCGGCGGCGATGACCTTGGCCTTGAAGAATACTTTGAAGGCGATGGGGTTTCAGTTGTTGAATGGTCACAATTTGTCGGTGATGAAATTCCGGCTGATAAATTGATCATTCATTTGAAAAAAGATGATGACAATGACGACGTTCGCTACCTTGAATTTGAACCGCATGGAAAGCGGTATGAAGAATTGGTGAGTGAATTGGAGAAGCAATTGTAGAAAAAAGGGCTGTGACGAGAGTCGCAGCCCTTTTTTTATACACTTTGCACATACGGTTTCAATGCCGGCGTGCCGAAATTGTTGATCTGTTCAAGTAAAATGTTGGCACAGGCCTCGCAATCATCAAGCGCATTGTGATGATGTTCAAGGTTGATGTCGAGTGCATCGCAAACGGTATTCAACCGGTAATTCGGTAATCCCTTATAAAACGCCCGGCTGGTTGCCAGCGTATCAAGGGAGAGATAATGCGGTTCCGGTAATTGATAGTGTTCCAATGTTTTCTTGAGAACGCTGTTGTCGAACCGCGCATTGTGAGCGACCACGATTTGATCCGGACCGAAAAATTGCTGAATGTGCGGCCAAAGTTCATTGAATTTTGGTGAATCAGCAACCATCTCAGGCTTGATGCCGTGAATCTGAATGTTGCGCCAGAAAAAGTCTGATTCCGGTTTAATCAGTGAATATAATTCATCAACGATCTGATTATTTTGAACAACGGTCAGCGCTAACGAGCAGGCACTGTCCCGCTTGCCGTTGGCCGTTTCAAAGTCAATTGCCACAAAGTCCATTGGTTTGCTCCTTCAAAGATTTATTGCCATTATTGTATCATTTTATTGCGGAATATTTATAATAAAAATGTTAAAATGAAAAAGCAAGCAAATTCGAGCAGAATTGTGAAGATTTGATTTGAATCAAATTGAGGTTTGAGGGTTTTAATATGGATTTTGAAAAGTTGACAGTTAAAAAAGAATTACAGGGAATCGAAGTTCAGTTTGATGAACCGCTCGCAAATTACACTAATACCTGTACGGGAGGTCCAGCTGATATTTTAGCGTTGCCGGCTTCAATTCAGGAAGTCAAGCGTGTAATTGACTGGACGAATCAAAAAAATGTGCCGCTGACAGTCATCGGCAATGCCAGCAACCTGATCGTTAAAAACGGCGGGATTCGCGGCATGGTCATGATTTTGACCAAGTTAGACCGGATCAAGTTATTAGCAAACCAAATTATTGTGCAATCTGGTGCATTGCTGATCGATGTTGCGCAAAAGGCAAGCGAAGCCAGTTTAAGCGGCATGGAACCTTTATCAGGAATTCCAGGCAGTGTCGGTGGGGCGGTTTTCATGAACGCCGGCGCATACGGGGGCGAAATTTCACAGGTTGTTAAGTCGGTGGAAGTGATCACACGTCAAGGTGAATTAAAGACTTACCGCGGCAATGAATTGCGTTTTGGTTACCGTCACAGCCGGTTGCAGGATGAAGATGAAGTTGTTTTGCAAGCAACCTTTTCATTGAAGGCAGGTAATCAGGAAGAAATCATCAACGCCATGCGCGAATACAGTTTCTTGCGGGCTTCCAAGCAACCCCTTGAATATCCGTCATGCGGCAGTGTTTTCAAACGCCCAGTGGGACACTATACTGGAAAATTGATTCACGATGCAGGGCTTCAAGGGTTCCAAATCGGCGGTGCGCAAGTTTCAAAGAAACACGCCGGCTTTATCGTCAACGTTGATCATGCGACCGCAACGGACTACATGGATGTGATCCATCACATTCAACGGACAATCAAAGAAAAATTTGACGTTGACCTTGAAACCGAAGTGCGGATCATCGGTGAAGATTAATAACAAAAAATTAATTTTACGGGACTGGGGCAGTTGTCACGGTCTCTTTTTTCGTGCCGAAAAAATAAAAGTGTAAAAATGATAAAATCTAGAGTCAAGCAATGCCTAATCATGACCAGAATCATGGTATCGAACCGCGGTTGTTCAAGATAAGACTAATCATTCAGCGGGGTTTATGGTAAAATATCACTATTGTGAGCTCTTTTGTTTTAACAATTCATAAGAAACAATGGATGCCAAAATGATATAATAGCTATATTAGTTACTAATATGAAATGAGGAAAATACGATGAAATTGAAGTATTTCGGAACAGATGGCGTTCGGGGCATTGCGAATGAATCTTTGAGCCCTGAATTAGCATTTAAATTGGGCCGTTGCGGCGGTTATGTGTTGACGCAACATGCTACAAATAAGGAACGGGCACCACGGGTTTTAGTGGCACGTGATACCCGGATTTCAGGCCAAATGCTTGAACACGCATTGATTGCCGGATTACTTTCAGTTGGAATTGAAGTGTTCGACTTGGGCGTAATCACAACTCCTGGGGTAGCATACTTGGTTCGTTTGCAAGATGCTGACGCCGGGGTCATGATTTCAGCTTCACACAATCCGGTTCAAGATAACGGAATCAAGTTCTTCGGGGGCGACGGCTATAAGTTGTCTGACGAAAAGGAAGCCGAAATTGAAGCCTTGCTTGATAAGGATGAAGACACATTGCCACGGCCATCAGCAGAAGGTTTGGGAACAATGAGCGACTTTAAGGAAGGTGCCTTGAAGTATACTCAATTCCTTGAACAAACAATTCCGGATGATTTATCAGGGATGCACATCTGCGTTGACGGGGCAAACGGGTCAACAAGTACGTTGGTTTCACGCTTATTCGCAGATTTAGGCGCAGATTTCACAACGATGGCCACGAATCCCGATGGCTTGAACATCAACAATGGCGTTGGCTCAACCCATCCAGAAGCCTTAGCCAAATTCGTTGTTGAACAAGGTGCGCAAGCCGGCGTTGCCTTTGACGGGGACGGCGACCGCTGCATCGCTGTTGATGAATTAGGTAACATTGTTGACGGCGACAAGATTATGTACATTTGCGGGAAGTATATGAACGAACGCGGCCGGTTGAAGAAGAGCACGATTGTAACGACCGTGATGAGTAACCTTGGAATGTACAAGGCAATGGAAAAGGCTGAAATGAATTCAGTTAAGACGCAGGTCGGCGACCGGTACGTTGTTGAAGAAATGTTGAAGGACGGCTACAACCTCGGTGGCGAACAATCGGGCCACGTTGTCTTCTTGGACTTCAATACAACGGGGGACGGCATGTTGACGGCCCTTCAATTATTGAATGTCATGAAGCAAACTGGCAAGAAGCTGTCTGAATTAGCAGCCGAAGTTGAAAAGTATCCGCAAGAACTTGTAAATGTTCGCGTAACGGATAAGAAGGCGGCATTGAACAATTCCGCAATTCAAAAGGTCATCAAAGAAGTTGAAGCCAAGATGGACGGCGAAGGCCGCGTCCTGGTTCGTCCTTCAGGGACCGAAGACTTATTACGGGTAATGTGCGAAGCCAAAACTCCTGAATTGGTTCATGATTACGTTATGGAAATCGTGAACGTTGTTAAACAACAAATGGGTGTTGAATAAGCGAAATGAATGAAACACTGGCTGTGAAAACGGCTGGTGTTTTTCTTCTCTTGTTCCACTTTTTTAACTGCCTTAAAATTAAGGTGAGGAGGAAAAAGAAATGAAAAAATTTATCTTAGATGAATCACTGTTTGAAAAGTTCCCGGAAGCCGAAATCAAGTATTTTACGGTCGACGGAATCAACAACCACGTTGATGAAAAGGACGACCCGTACTTTGAGAAAATGCTTGCGGATGCGAAGGAAGAATCCAAGAAGTACATTCAAGCCGAAACGTTCCGCAACAATCCGGTCGTTGCTAGTTGGCGCAAAGTGTACCAACAATTCAAAAAGAAAAAGGGCGCCCGGTCATCAATTGAAGCAATGCTGAAACGCGTCAGTCAGGACCGCGATTTTAAGCCGATCATTCCATTAGTTGATTTATATAACAGCGTTTCATTGCGGTATGGTGTTCCGTGCGGCGGTGAAGACCTTGATCAAATGAATGGCGATATGCACTTGGGCGTAACTGCCGGCGGCGATGAATTCTGGCCGTTGGGAGCCGATGACAGCGAACCGACACTTCCGGGCGAAGTCTGCTACTACGATCAAAGCGGGGCAATCTGCCGCTGCTGGAACTGGCGCGAAGCTAAGCGGACCATGTTGACGGAAGATACGACGCATGCCGTTTTAGTAACTGAAGCCGCAACTAAAGAACAGGCAGCAAACATGGAAACCGCAATGGAAGATTTACGGAAATTAGTGGGTGCTTTCTTCAAGGTCGAACCAGGTGAGATCATCACGTTAAATCATGATAATCCAAGCGGCGAAATGAAATAAAAATCAATTTGACACCAACTGTGAAAGCAGTTGGTGTTTTTTAATGCTAAAGTTTAAGAAAAGATTAATTTTTTAAAATGAATCGTAATCGTAATTTAAATATTGCTATCATTTTAAGAGACGTGAGTGAATCACGGAATGAATTTAATAAAAAGATTCTAGGAGTAAGAAATGATAATAGTATTAACGGTAATTTTAGGTGTAATTGGACTTGCAATTTGGATGAAACATTCTTTGCGGTCTTGTTCGATTGGAAAAATTATTGCAATGATTTTGCTTCCATATGTGGGAATGATTGGCGGTTACGTTGGAGATTGTATTGCAGCTTCCAGAATACAGTCGCCTGATTGGTTTCCATGGCTGTGGATAGTAGGGGGAATTATTGGCTTGATTGCAAGTGTAGCAATCTGTATCAAAACTACTACCCAAACAGCTCAGGGAAACTTAAGTCAATCCGTAGTGGTCTTTAACCCCGACGGAACTGAGAAACCACAAAGGGTAACTTTTGTTCAAGGATGGAAGTCTTTTTTTCATAACGCATTTAATTTTGGCGGCCGGGCTAATTTACAACTGTTTGGTTGGGGCGTGTTGGCTTACGTAATTGTTAATTTGATATTGGAACTATTTAGAAAATCGATTAACCTTATTCCATTTTCCAATTATCAATTAGAAGAATTTGTAACTGAGGCTGTGAGTGGAATTTGGCTATGCTTAATACTTGGATTAGCAATTCCGTTGTTGACCCTTAATGTTCGCCGGCTTCGCGACACGGGAGTGGAGAATTGGTTGAATTACATCTTGAATGTAATTGGATTTATTTTGTTTTTAGTCCCAATAATTGGTTCAATTTATAGAATTTTTTTGGTTATTTTGCTTTGTATACCAACTGGTAAATTGCAGCGAAAGAAGAATAATTCTTATTAGGCTAAGAATGAAATAAAAATCAATCTGACACCAACTGTGAAAGCAGTTGGTGTTTTTTAATGTCAAAGTTTAAGAAAAGATTAATTTTTTAAAATGAATCGTAATCGTAATTTAAATATTGCTATTATTTTAAGAGACGTGAGTGAATCACGGAATGAATTTAATAAAAAGATTCTAGGAGTAAGCGATGAAATTATTGATTTCAATTGTGCTTGTTGCGTTGATCGTGTATGCGGTATATATTGCAAAATATCTATCATCGCGGGCAAAAAAGATTTGTACTGTGATTGCAATCGTAATCGCGATTGTAACTGGAGTGGTTTCCGGCGTCCTTCCAATTGTTGGAGTGATAGTTGGATTTAAATGTGATTTAACGGTGGCTTCAAAAGCGACTGAGTGGTTCCCAATGTTATGGATGCTTGGAGGCGCTGCCGGAATTGCGATTGGAGTCGCATTGGGGATAATTTTAGCTTTGATTCTGGGAATTATAGTTATTGTTTGGGGAACTATATGTAAGTATCGAAGGCGCTCGCAGAATAATTGATAAATCATAATAAAAGAATTTAAGGAGTAAGAAATGGTATTTGGATTAGTTTTAGCATTAATTGTTGCAGTAATTTTTATGCTCTGCATGGCCCATTCTCATTCTTTGCATTTCGGGCTTGCAGGGAAAATTATTACGATTATTGCGCTCCCGTTTGTGGGGGCAATCATTGGTCTTTTAGGTGATTTGGCAGTCGCTTCCCAATCGGTTGAATGGTTTCCGGTGTTATGGATGTATGGCGGCTTCATTGGAATGATTGCCAGTCTCGTCGTGGTGATTATTACTGCTACGAAAGCAAGTCATGAAAACGGGAACGAGCCCGTGGTTGTATTTAACCCGGACGGAACTGAAGGAAAGTTAAAGGTTACCTTTATTCAAGGGTGGAAATCTTTTTTCCGCAATGCATTTAACTTTAACGGCCGGGCTAACTTGCAAATGTTTGGCTGGGGCCTGTTATCATATGTGATTATTAATTTTATATGGTGCTTGATAATGAAAGTAATCAGCGGATGTTTGCAAAATGGTTCGTGGCTGTTGATGGCACTTTCCGGGCTGGTTTTACTCGGACTAATGATTCCGCTGTTAGCCCTGAATGTCCGCCGGCTTCGTGATACGGGAATGAAGAACGGACTGAACTACACGTTAAATATAATTGGGTTTATTTCGCCGATGTTTCCGATTATCGGAATGATTTATAAAATCGTTTTGCTTGTTTTGCTGTGCATGCCGACAGGAAAGTTTCAGAAAGAATAGCTGTGTATTTGGATAGTGATGTAAAAGGTAAATTTACATGAGTAATAAAAAATATATAAGTCAAGTTTTGTCTTGCTTAGCATTAGGCATGTTAATACCTATATTAGTAATGTTATCAATTAAAATTTATATAAAAAGAATTGATGTTTCTTTTTATTTCCTAGTTTTTTTATGGATAATTAGTTATATTTTGGAAATATTTTTTAATTCATTTTGTGAAAAATATAAGAAAGTAATTTGGCTTTGCTGTCAGATAGTATCGTATTTCTTGTTTTGGATAACTACAGGATTAATTTTAGGATTTTTCTCACAAGATGATAATTTTATATATAAGATTGTGATGAGTGTATATGGCTTTGCTATTTTAGTCACAATTATATGTTTGCTTATAGGTTTATTTTCTAAAAATATAAAAATTGCTAAAAAAAGAAATTTCATTTTAGGAACATGCCTAAGCGTTATGATTATTATTTTTACAATAATTACAAAATCTGGTAGTTATCTTTTTAGTCTAGCATTGATATTTATTGCTTTCTTATGTTGTGTTTATTCCGTTAAACAATTTAACGATTTAAAGATTGAAAAAAGTTTTAATTCTGGAATAGAAAAGTGGACAGATATAATCAGTACTGCAACAGATATGAGTTTAACTTTTATAACATTTGTTTTTACAATATTGGCTATGCTTTTCCCGCCAAGTGATGATGACGATGATTAAGAAAGGGAAGATTATTAAAAATGCATAAAATTAATGAACAAGGATATGTAAGTTTTAAAGAAAGTATTTCTGATTTTTTTCATGGATTAATAGATTTCAAAGGAATTACCACTCGTAGAGGATATTTATTTCCAATGATTTATTTCTATGTAATCTTATTTACAGGATGTAACTTGATTTTGGTATTTACATTGATGAATATTAATGGATTAATGGTAACAATATTTGAAATAATAATTGCGACAAATGTTATTGTTGCCAATCTATTGATTATCCCTGTAACAGTTCGACGTTTTCGGGACATTGGTTTTAATATCGTTATAACGATTTTGATGTTATTATTTGCAATTGGAATATGCCCACTTTTTGGAGTACTTTTACCAACTGATTGTTTCAAAAAGAAAGCTTAAAATTTATACATAGGCAAAGAAGACTTGTTTTTATGACAAGTCTTCTTTTTTACTTAATTATCCGTTTAATATCCCACAAACTCATCCCGAAATTATCCTTCAAGATCTTGACGATCCGCGACGTTCCTAACGAACTTATGATGTTGGCGACTTCTTGATTAGTAAGTGTCGTTTCATAATGTGGTGGCAGTTTAACCGTGAACCGCTGCGGGAAGATGGCTTGAGCCACGCCGTAACACTGGTACGCGGTATTTTTATTGGTTTGAAAAACTTTGCGGTCGACCTCCAGCCGGATTTCAATGTCGTATTCCGGGACATCGACCGTGAAGCGGTACGGGCTTTCCTTGCGAATCGGATATTTGTTTAAGAAGACCCAGCAACCTGGATGGCGCGTCATTCCAACTGCGGGGAAAATCAGGCATTCTTTGCCCATGATCGGCAGCTGCCGCGTTCCGGGATGCGAAGTTTGATAGAGATGGTTGACGATCCCGTCGATCAGAACTGCCCCAAGATCACCGTGCGGCGCAAGCAGCTTTTTGATCAGCACTTTCGGAGTTTGCGGGGTCTTAATGATCGTGCCATCGTTGCGAAAAATCATGGTGCGCAGATTTTGTTCATGGATTTTACAAAACATGATGGTCGTTGCTGGATCAAGGGTGGCATCATGATCGATCACGATCCGGGATGAATGGCGAAGCTGGTTCGTATTAACGTGATATGTAATCAGCATGGGCATAACTCCTGACTGGATTATTAATTTTTATTAAAAATGATAATATTTTGTTATATTTATAAATTTTACTTAACGGGTAGCACTCCTGTCAACGCTTTCTTTAACCATTCTGAATTTTAGAATTCGATTCAATTCTAAGCCTTTGAAATTGATTGCTATCTATTAAGAATTAACCGAATTTTTTATGCTTGAAGTATCAATTTGGCCAGGTTGAAATTCAAACAAAGGAAACGTCATGACCGGATTTGAATGTGGAAAATCAAGATGGATTTAAGGAATTATTAGCCGATGACACCGTGATTTATGCGGTGTTGAAGAAGCTGCATATTACGAAAGCCCATAATGAATATGATGATTTGGTTTCGGAAGGGCGCCTGCTGTATTTAAAGGCGTATGCGACGAATCATCATACCGGAAAACGCCGGTTTAATTATTTCTTCACCAAGATCTACTGGGGCTTGCTGGATTATTTACGCAAGCAGCAGCGCAATCATGAAGTTGAGGCCCCAATCATTTCAGCAACCAATGAAGATTGGGATATTGTGGATGAACGGGTCGATGTGCATGCCGGAATTGAAGATGCTGAATTGTTGGCAGCGATTCGGGCAATCTGTACTGCCAAGGAGTGGCTGTACGTTGAACAGCGGCTTCAAGGCAAAAAGGTGGCGGAAATTGCTGCGCAAATCGGGGTCCATCCGAATGCGATTTACCGCCGTAAAGCCCGCTTGCGAAAGAAAGTTGAATCTTTTTTTGAAAAAAATCAATTTTGAGGGTGGGAAAAATCGCGGGTCAATTCGTTAATAAAGATGTAAGGGGCGCGCAACTTACACCACCACGATGAACTTGAAAATCAATCTTGATCCGATGACAGGTCGTGATCGAACTTGATTTTCAGCCATTTAGAAATTGGAGGAATTTAAAATGACAGTTAAAGCAGAATGGAAGAAAACCGGAATTTACCTGGAACATGATTTAGGCGAAGGCAAGACCCGCCGCCGGACATTTAACGGCGTGAATGCCAGCGCAACCGATGACAAGATCGCGGAATTTGCTGAAATCATCGGCAAGTTGACGGGCGAAAATGTTGTTAACATCAAGGTTACCCGGACCGAAGAGCTTTCAGCTTCACCAGCAGTTAGTGAATAATCGGTCAGCGAATTAATTACGAAAGAGGGAATTTAAATGAAGAAATTAAACTTAGGTTTTCGCTCAGCAACGAAGAACACAATGCACCACTTACAGCTCAACTACGTAAAAACGGAACTTGAAGCTGAACCGTTGAAGAAGTACATGGCGCAGATCGCAGCGTTAGGAATCTTCAGCGACAAGAACGGTGAGATGGTGTTCGCAACGCCGGCTTCCGCAAGCTACATTGATACGGAAGAAAAAGTGGTGTTTGCGGAAAAATAGGTTGATATAAGGTTCAGAGATCCTGCTGAAAAGCAGGATCTTTTTATATCTAAAAGATATCTTTTGAATAGCAATCATCTATAGTTTGGGTTTATCCCAAGGGGATACTTTCGGACATTTAAGGTGTTGAGTTCCAATTAAATTTTAAGGAGGAAGCGAATTGAAATGGAAATGATTCAAATTAATTTGACATTTGGTTCTTAAAGCACTAATATGACATATTGTCATATGACAGTGTGTCATATAGTTAGAAAGGAATGAAAAAATGCCGAAGCAAACATTTCTGAATCTTCCGCAGGAGAAGCAGCGGCGGCTATTGAAGGCGGGTTTTGAAGAGTTTTCTCGGGTGCCGGCGATTGACGCTTCCATCAGCAATATTATTAAACTTGCTGAGATTCCGCGCGGAAGTTTTTACCAGTATTTTGAAGATAAATATGATCTGCAGGCCTACTTAGTGATGCAGTTTTCGCAAGAGTGGTATCAAACATGGCGCCAGCTTTTGCAGGAACATCAGGGTGATTTCTTTGCAGCAGTGCCGCTTTTGTTCAAGGATATTCTAGATATGATGCGGGATGAAAAGAATCATGCTTTTTGGAAGAATACCTTTTTCCAGTTCCGTAATTCAAAGGAAATGCGCAAGGCGCTTCACCAGCAACGGCGGTCAAAACACGGGGATGACCGGGAGTTGATTAATCAGCAGAAATTACGAATCAAATTGACCGCGCATAACTATGTTTTGCTTAACCGGCAGATCACAACGATGATGATCCAGTCGATCAGCATGTATTTTATGGCGGACCGCTTCAACGTTGATGATCCGTATCAGGAAGCGATTCAAAATTTTAATACCTTATTGAATTGGTTACAATTCGGAATTCAAGATCAAGGAGGAAATGCGGATGATTAATCTATTGAAGAAACGATTGCCGAAGTCGAAGGTTATCGGAGCAACGATTTTCATGGCGATTCAAGTCATAACGACGCTGTACTTGCCGACGCTGACTTCGAACATCGTCAATAATGGGGTTGCGAAGGGCAATGTTCATTACATTTGGATGGTCGGTATTCAGATGATGATTTTCTCGCTGATCAGTGTTGCAGCCGCAGCGTTTAACGTTTATTTTTCAGCAAAAGGTTCGCAAAAGTTAGGGCAGCGGTTGCGCAGTGACGTCTATCGCAAAGTGATCAATTATTCGCATGATGAAATGAACCAGATTGGGACGTCATCATTGGTTACGCGGACAACCAACGACATTATGCAGATTCAAAACGTAACGTTGATGTTTTTGCGAATGATGTTGATGGCGCCATTAATGTTGATTGGCGCAAGTATTTTAGCTTACCGGCGGAGTGCAACGTTGACGACGATCTTTATTGTCATTTTGCCGTTGATCGCGGTCATTATGGCATTGGTGATCCGCTTTGCCGGTCCGTTATTCTTTGCGATGCAAAAGAAAACCGACCGCGTTAACCAGGTTTTTCGTGAAGGCTTAACGGGAGTCCGGGTCATTCGGGCCTTTCGGCAAGATGAACTGGAACAGCAACGCTTCGATGAAGTCAACAAGGATTACACGCACAATGCGATCAAAGTTTACAACATTACCGGGTTAATGATGCCATTGATGACGCTGATCATGAGTGCAATGAATATTGTAATTACTTATTGGGGCAGTCATTTGATTGCCTTTCAAGCAACGGAAGTCGGAAATATGATTGCCTTTATTACGTACGCTTCCCAAATTTTGATGAGTTTTGCGATGCTGTCAATGGTGTTCGTAATGGTTCCGCGGGCGCAAGCGTCAGCCAAACGGTTGAATCAGGTCTTGAACATGACGACGCCGATCAAAGATGCTAAGGATCCGCAATCATTGGATAATCCATCTGCCCTTGAATTTGACAACGTGGCGTTCAAGTATGCGGATGCCCAAAAGGATGCGCTTGAAGGGGTCAACTTTAAGCTGCATGCCGGACAAACATTGGCAATTATTGGCGGAACCGGTTCAGGGAAATCAACGCTGATCAACCTGATTCCGCGGTTTTATGACGCGACTCAGGGTGAAGTCAAGGTCAATGGGGTCGATGTTCGGAACACGACGTTGCAGGCCATTCACCAGGCTGTTTCATTTGTCCCGCAAAAGGCGAACCTGTTTGAAGGCACACTGCGCGAAAACATGCAGTTCGGGGATGCCAAAGCAACCGATGAACAGATTTGGCACGCCCTTGAGATTGCGCAAGCCAGTGATTTTGTGAAGGAACTGGACGGGCAGCTTGACGCGCACGTTGAACAGGGCGGCGCTAACTTTTCTGGTGGGCAGCGGCAACGGTTAGCAATTGCCCGTGCCTTGGTCAAACAAGCTTCCGTTTACGTTTTCGATGATTCATTTTCAGCATTGGACTTTAAGACGGACGCGAAGTTGCGGGCAGCCTTGAAAGCCGATGAAGAAATTCAAAAACACGTTGTGGTCATTGTTGGTCAACGGGTTTCAACGATTGCTGATGCTGATTTGATTTTGGTATTGGATAAAGGCCGAGTCGTCGGCCAAGGAACTCACCAGGAATTACTCGCAACGAACAAGGTTTACCAGTCAATTGTGAACTCCCAAATTCGGGAATCAAAGGAGGGTGAACAAAATGCCTAAACGAAATCGCGGTCCAATTGAAAAACCGCAGCACTTTTGGAAGACAACATGGCGGTTATTAAAGTACATGAAGAATCAGATTGCGGCCATTTTAGTTACGATGGCGTTGGCAATCACCGCGCAAGTATTGCAGATTCGCACGCCGAAAATTTTGGGTCAGGCAACGACGACGATTTTTGAAGGCGTGATGAAAGGAACGGCAATGCAAAAAGCCGGCATTGCGATGCATCACTGGCCAATTGATTTTCACAAAATCGGCCACATTTTAATGATCGTCATGGCAATGTACGTCGGTTCAGCCGTATTAACGTTTATCCAACGGGTCATCATGAACTACATGTCGCAACATACCGTTTACAGCATGCGGAAACAGTTGAAGCATAAAATGATGACGGTGCCGGTCAACTTTTACGACACGCACTCGAACGGGGATATTATCAGTACGGCCATTAATGATATGGATAACATTTCATCAACTTTGCAGCAAAGCTTGATGCAGTTAGTTACATCCGTTGTTCAACTTGTCGGAACGTTATGGCTGATGTTGACGATCAGCTGGAAACTTACGTTGATCATCGTTTGTTCAGTGCCGTTAAGTATGAT
>DWVG01000031.1 GCA_019120355.1 Candidatus Ligilactobacillus faecavium | reverse complement strand
GATTGGCCAATTTTGTAAATATCAATTTAATCTAAAGGAAAAAAATAACGAAATCCAATTTTTTAAATTGAATTTCGCTATTTTTATAATCGAGGCTGTTTATTGAATACTTATGTCACAGTCTCGTTTTTTTATTTTTCAACCGGCTGATCAGCATAACTTTCTTTGCCGATGGTGAATGATAATTGAACACCGAGAAAGTTTTGAAGAGCGTCTTCAAAGTGATCGATTTCAGCATGCGGAAGCAAAACAGTCAGGGTAATTTTCGTTGCATAGTCAGTTGAAGCAAGCTGAATATCATGTTGTTTTAAATAATATTTAACTTTTTCAAAATTAGAATATTCAATTTGAAATTGAACTTCATTCATTCCGATGCGCTCAACGATTCCAATTTGGCGAATTGTTTCGGCCGTTGTTCCATTATATGCGCGGATCAGTCCGCCTGTCCCTAGTTTGATTCCGCCAAAGTAACGGGTAACGACCGCGACGACATTATGTAAATGATTCTGTTTAAGTGCGTTTAAAATTGGAATACCGGCAGTTCCGGATGGTTCGCCGTTATCGCTTGCCCGTTGGATCTGATCGTTTAAGCCAACCATAAAGGCAAAGCAATTATGGCGGGCTTTATTATGTTGATTTGAAACTTGAGCGATAAAATCAAGGGCTTCTTTTTCTGATTGGCAACGGGTAATTGAGCAGATAAATTCCGATTTTTTGATAATTTGCGAGAAGTTTCCTGGTTGGCGAATCGTGTAATAATTTTCTTTCATAATTACTCCAAAATGATCAAACATTTGCGTAGTTATTAGTGGAGGGATGAAAATGGAGATTTCCCAATTATACGGTCGACAAGTAACCGACCGTCAACTAACGCCTGATGACATTATACAATTAAATTTAACTGGTGAGAATGCGCTTTTAAAATCTGGAACCACCGTATTTTGTCAACGGTGTTCAGGGCGAACACCGCTTGCTCAGGCAATGTTGCCGAATGGAGATTACTACTGCCGGAATTGTATTCAGTTTGGCCGGCTAACGAGCCAAAGTAAACTTTATCGAATCAAAGAGCCGAACCGATTTGAAATTCCAGCTGAAATTTTAACGTGGAAGGGGCTGCTTTCGCCGTTTCAAGCAAAATGCGCGCAGCAACTAATTGAAAAGGTTGCCCAGCATCAGAACCATTTAGTGTGGGCGGTTACCGGTGCAGGGAAAACCGAGATGTTGTTTCCAATGCTGACGGAAAGCATTCGCCGGGGGAAAAGGATTGCAATTGCATCGCCGCGAATTGATGTTTGTAACGAATTGTTCCCGCGAATCCAAGCAGCGTTTGCGAACATTGATTGTTTGCTGCTTCATGGTCAAGCAAATCAATATTTTTATTCGCAATTAACGGTGTGTACGACTCACCAGTTAATGAAATTTTACCATGCATTTGATATTTTGATTATTGATGAAGTTGACTCTTTTCCGTATGTAAATAATTTAAGCCTTGCAGCTGGGGCAAAGAATGCGTGTAAGGAAAACGGCGTGATGCTTTATTTAACGGCAACGCCCGATGAAAATTCATTAAAAATGATTCGAAAACGCCAACTAACATTGGATTACCTCCCGCTACGGTTTCATCAGCATCGTCTTCCTGAAATTAAATTTATGGTTGAGCGGCAAATGAGACGGCAAGTTGACCAACAAAACCTATCATTTAAACTTCGAAAAATTATCTTGAAATGGGTTGCCCAGCAAACGCCATTTTTGATTTTTGTTCCGCGGGTAAAACTGCTTATGCCCCTTTATGAAGCGGTACAAAAGATTGTTCCTTCAACGGTGACGGGGAATACGGTCCACGCTAATGATCCGCAACGGCTTGAAAAGGTGCAACGGTTGCGGGATGGGGAATACCGTTATTTAGTAACAACGACGATTTTAGAACGCGGCGTGACGTTTAAAAATTTGGATTTGATGGTTTGGGATGCCAACGATTCAAATTTTTCGCGGTCATCGCTGGTTCAAATTGCCGGACGGGTCGGACGCAGTCGGGAGCGGCCAACCGGAGATGTGTATTTCATAATTGACCAGTATTCTTTAAAGCTCCAGCAAGCCGCGGGACAAATTAAAAAGTTGAACCGAAAGGCGGCTGAGTTACTTCATGAATCGTAAATGTTTATTATGCAAGCGGGACTTGGATTATTCGTTAAATCTTGCGTGGATTTTTTCATCTGATCCGTTTAAAGAAAAATTTATTTGTGATGATTGTCAAAGGCGTTTCCAGCGAATCGATGGTCCTACTTGTAAGGGGTGCGGGCGAATGTGCGCTTCACAGTATTGTTCAGATTGTGTGGGGTGGCAAAAAATGGGAAAAACACTTTTGAACAATCAAGCATTATATTGTTATCACAATGAGGCAATGCGGGATTATTTTGAACAGTATAAATTTGCGGGCGATTACTATTTACGAAAGGTTTTTCAAGCCGAATTTCAGCAGTTTATTCGGCAAAAATATCCGCAACGAAAGTGGAAATATTGTATTATTCCAGTGGATCGGCAAACCAAGGCTAGCGAACGCGGATTTAATCAGGTCGAGGGATTAGCCGCGAAGCTGAAAAATGAACGGTGGTTGAGAATGGATGATGCCCGGCATCGAATTAAGCAATCGCATAAGAATCGGGCAGAACGAATGCAAACGCAACAGCCATTTATTTTGAAATCACCGGCGAAGGTCAAAAATCAATCCGTAGTATTGATCGATGATATTTATACAACGGGGCGGACACTTTATCATGCGCAAGCTTTATTATTAGATGCCGGCGCAACTGAGGTTCGGTCAGTTACCCTTGCACGTTAAAATTTATTTAAATGAATGCAATTGATTGTTAATTAAAGCGTTTTCGGATATAATAAAAGTGAAGAGATGAGAGATCTCTTTTGAGTAGTGATACTCAGTTGCGAAAGGAGAAATTATTATGTTAAAGGTTAACGTTCGCGGGGAAAATATTGAAGTAACATCGGCAATTCGGGATTACATTGAAAAGAAAGTTTCAAAATTAGAAAAATATTTGGATCAGAATATCAATGCAACTGCACATGTTAATTTAAAGACATATCCAGATAAGACAGCAAAGGTGGAAGTTACAATTCCGCTTCCATACTTGGTATTGCGTGCAGAAGAAACGTCAACTGACATGTATGGCAGCATTGATTTAGTAACTGATAAATTGATCCGGCAAATTCGGAAACACAAGACAAAAGTTAACCGTAAATCACGCGAAAAGGGCTTTGACCACGCAGACTTTGTTAACGATGTCGAAGGCGAAGCTGATGAAAAGAAAATTGAAATCGTAAGAACAAAGAACATTGCTGTTAAACCAATGGACAGTGAAGAAGCTGTTTTACAAATGGAAATGTTGGGTCATAACTTCTTTATTTACAAAGATGCTGAAAATGACGACATTAACATTGTTTACCGGCGGCGTGATGGTCGGTACGGTTTGATTGACATTAATGAAGAATAATTAATTAAAAACTAAATCGAAATTACGGTAAAGTGGGCATTACCGTGGAGAGGCTGCGCTAGGTTGGTGCGGCCTCTTTTTGATGTTAATGGCAAAATAACTAAATTTTTCATAAAAGGAAAGAAACGCTTCTTTAGCGGTTTGAAAAGCCGTTGAAAAATGATATTATTAGACTTGGTATATTTTTCAATTAACCAAATGAAAACTTTAGAAGGGAATCAGATATGGTTAATATTCTTAAAAAATGGGTTGAAAGTGATAAGCGCGAAATTAAACGTTTAAATAAAATTGCCAATAAGGTTGAAAGTTATGCTGATCAAATGGCAAAGCTTTCAGATGAAGAATTAAAAGCTCAAACACCGAAATTTAAAGAAAGATATCAAAACGGCGAAACATTAGATGATTTGCTTCCAGAAGCATTTGCCGTTGCTCGTGAAGGTGCTAAGCGTGTCTTGGGCTTATACCCGTACCACGTTCAAATTTTAGGTGGAATCGTTCTTCATGAAGGTAACATTGCTGAAATGAAAACTGGTGAAGGAAAGACTTTGACGGCTACCATGCCAGTTTACTTGAATGCTCTTTCAGGGAAAGGGGTTCACGTTGTTACGGTTAACGAATACCTTTCAGAACGTGATGCCACTGAAATGGGTGAATTATATAAGTGGCTTGGATTAACAGTTGGATTAAACGTTTCAAGCAAATCACCAGAAGAAAAACGGGAAGCATACAATGCGGACATCACATATTCAACAAACAGTGAACTTGGGTTCGACTATTTGCGGGATAACATGGTTGTTTATAAAGAAGATATGGTTCAACGGCCATTGAACTACGTGATCGTCGACGAAGTAGACTCAATTTTGATCGATGAAGCGCGGACCCCACTGATTATTTCAGGTCAAGCAACGGGCTCAACGTCATTGTATGTTCGGACAGACCGGTTTGCGAAGACATTAACTGAAGATGAAGATTACACCATTGATCTTGAATCAAAGACCGTTTCATTGACTGAAGAAGGAATTCAAAAGGCTGAAAAGTACTTTGGATTGACAAACTTGTTTGATCCAGACAACACGGCATTGAACCACCACTTGGATAATGCCTTGCGGGCAAACTACATTATGTTGCGGGATAAAGATTATGTTGTTCAAAAGGGCGAAGTTTTGATCGTTGATCAATTTACCGGACGTGTAATGGATGGCCGGCGTTATTCAGATGGATTGCACCAAGCCATCGAAGCCAAGGAACACGTTGAAATCCAAGAAGAAACGAAGACTATGGCCAATATCACGTACCAGAACTTCTTCCGGATGTACAGCAAGTTAGCCGGAATGACCGGGACAGCGAAGACTGAAGAAGAAGAATTCCGTGAAATCTACAACATGCAAGTTATTACGATTCCAACCAACAAACCAGTTATTCGTGATGACCGTCCAGACTTGTTGTACCCAACATTGAAGAGCAAATTCAATGCGGTTGCCGATGATATTGAACGGCGTCACAAAGCCGGTCAACCAGTCTTAGTCGGAACGGTTGCGGTTGAAACATCTGAATATCTTTCGCAATTGCTTGATAAACGTGGGATTCCGCATGCTGTTTTGAATGCGAAGAACCACGCTAAGGAAGCGGAAATTGTTGCGAATGCTGGTCAACGCGGCGCAGTTACGATTGCGACGAACATGGCTGGTCGTGGGACTGATATTAAGTTAGGACCTGGAGTGCGTGATTTAGGTGGTCTTGCCGTTATCGGAACTGAACGGCACGAATCACGGCGGATCGATAACCAGTTGCGGGGACGTTCAGGTCGTCAAGGTGATCCAGGATTGTCGCAATTCTACCTTTCACTTGAAGATGACTTGATGCTCCGGTTCGGTTCAGAAAAGATTAAGGATTTGCTTGAAAGCATGAAGGTTGCCGATGACGAAGCAGTTATCCAATCAAAGATGATCACCAAGCAAGTTGAATCTGCTCAAAAACGGGTTGAAGGGAACAACTACGATACCCGGAAACAAGTTCTTCAATACGATGATGTTATGCGGGCTCAACGGGAAGTCATTTACAAGCAACGTCAAGAAGTCATTCTTGAAGATAAGAGTTTGAAGGACGTTATTATGCCAATGATTCGCCGGACGGTTAAACACGCCGTTGAAGTTCGGACTCAAGGCGACAAGGCTGAATGGGATTTAGATGGCTTAGTTGAATTTGCAGAAGCTAACATGGTTAAGGAAGGCAGCATCACGGTCAATGATTTTGCCGGCAAGACTCCGGAAGAAATCCAAGACTACTTGATGGACCTTGCAGAAGAAAACTATCAAGGCAAAGCAAAACAACTGAACGATCCAGCTCAAATGCTTGAATTCGAAAAGGTTGTCATCTTACGGGTCGTTGATGACCACTGGACAAACCACATTGATGAAATGGACCAATTACGGCAATCAATCGGATTGCGGGGATATGGTCAATTGAATCCGTTAGTTGAATACCAAGCAGATGGTTACGAAATGTTTGAACGGATGGTTGCTGATATTGAAGCGGACGTTACAAAATTGTTCTTGAAAGCTGAAATTCGGCAAAACATTCGGCGGTAATTAATTGATATTTAAGAGGATGCAATTACGATTGCATCCTCTTTTTTGATCTCTTTTTTGATATTGGTATAGTCCTATACCAATAATTGATTTTATGTTTGACATTTAATCAAAACATGGATATATTATTAATTGCATTGATTAATATCATTTTAAATTAATCTATACCAATTATAAAAATCTTAAATTGATAAACAGGAAGAGGATAACATTATGTGTGGAATTGTCGGTGAAGTCGGAAACGACAACGCAGTTGAATTATTGATTCACGGATTAAAGAAATTGGAATATCGGGGATACGATTCAGCCGGAATTTACGTTAATGATGAAAAAGGAAAAGATTATTTAATCAAAACGAAGGGTCGCATCTCAGAACTTGAAAAGAAGATCGGCGACGACGTTCACGGAACAATTGGGGTTGCTCATACACGGTGGGCAACGCACGGAATTCCGAGTGAAGCCAATGCCCACCCGCATGTTTCAGAAGATGGTCGGTTTTACCTTGTTCACAATGGGGTAATTACAAACTTTAAGGAATTGAAAGAAGAATATCTTCAAGGGGTTAAATTTGCTGGCGAAACAGATTCTGAAGTGATCGTTCAATTAGTCGGTCATTTTGCGAAGGAAGGAATGTCAAC
>DWVG01000030.1 GCA_019120355.1 Candidatus Ligilactobacillus faecavium | reverse complement strand
TACTGTTGTTTGAAAGACATGGAGGATTACCCAAGTCTGGCTGAAGGGAACGGTCTTGAAAACCGTCAGGTCGGGGCAACTCGGCGCGGGAGTTCGAATCTCCCATCCTCCTTTTTTATGAATCATATGGTTTATTGAAACCACGAGAAACGCCTTGGAATAGGCGTTTTTATTTTTTTATAAACCATATGTTTTTACATGTTTTGAGAATTTTCGAGCACACTTCTCAAATCTGTCTAAAAAAATAGCACTGGCAACATTTTCACCAATGCTAAAAGTCTTTATATAGAGTCATTCAATTCCCTGTTCTACCTTATTACGCCGCTGGTGACATGCCATGCTTTTCATCAAAGTTAAATTTTCGATTGTAATTTGCCATTATGCATACTTTTTATGGCCTTTCTAATTTATTAACTTTTAACGTCATTAAAATTTTGATAATGCAATATCTAATTTTATTAGGGAGAAAATGCATCATCATTATATATAAATCGTTCTCAAAAATAAATATTTAAAAGTAACGGTTTTTTAGATGATTCCGATGGCACATCAGTCTTAGAAATGAGACGTTTTTTTTGTACTCAAATTTACCAATTATGATTTTGAAACCCGTGATATAATTGAATTAATTAAATATTTTAAGGGAGTTTATTACATTGAACGGACAAATTGAACAGCATCACATGAATATTCCATGGCATGATTTCGAAGATGAGAATCAGAATATTCTGCATGCTGACTTACAAACCAAAACCACGATTATCGGGCGGGTCGGCATTATGATGCTTGCTTGCGGAACCGGAGCATGGCGGGTGCGCGAATCAATGAATTCAATGGCTCGGGTGATGGGTGTGCGGTGCTCAGCTGATATTGGATTGGTATCAATTGAATTTACCTGTTATGAAAATGGGCATAGTACGACCCAGGCGCTATCTTTGCCGGCAGCCGGAATCAACACGATCCAGTTAAGTGAATTGGAAAATTTTGTGGCCGCTTTTCAGGCAGATGGGCAGTTTTTAACGACTAAACAAATTAATCAGGCGTTAGATGAAATCAAGCAAAAATCAAATAACTATTCAAATGTCACAATTGTACTTGCTGCAGGATTTGCCTGCAGCGCCTTTGTATTTTTACTTGGCGGCGGATTGATTGAAATGTTTTGCTGCTTGATTGCGGCATCTCTTGGAAGTTATGTGCGCAAGATCATGGGAACGAAACACATTACGGCGTTAGCCGGCGTTGCAGCTAGTGTAGCTGTTTCATGTTTGTCATACGCAATGATTTTTGACGTTTTAAAAATGATTTTTCAGGTTGCTTCTGGTCACGAGGCAGGGTACATTGGGGCAATGCTTTTTGTGATTCCAGGATTCCCGTTTATTACAAGCGGATTGGATATTGCGAAGACTGATATGCGTTCAGGTCTTGAACGGCTGGCGTATGCATTAACAATTATTGTCGTCGCAACGCTTGTTGGCTGGCTGGTTGCGCTGCTTGTTCATTTAAAACCGGAAAACTTTATTGCATTGCATCTTACACCGATTGAATTAATGCTTTTGCGGTTACCGGCCAGCTTTGTTGGGGTGTATGGTTTCTCGATGATGTTCAACAGTACGCCGCGAATGGCGGTAATTGCAGGCTTTGTTGGTGCCATTGCAAATACTTTGCGGCTTGAATTAGTTGATTTAACTGCCATTCCGGCTGGAGCAGCGGCCTTCTTTGGTGCCTTTACTGCCGGAATTTTAGCTTCATTGGTTCAAAAACGAAGTGGTTATCCGCGAATTGCAATCACGGTCCCATCGATCGTTATCATGGTTCCAGGGCTTTACTTCTATCGTGCAGTCTATGAAATTGGAAACTTAACGCTGCAAGATGGCGCTAATTGGTTAGTTAAGGCATGTTTGATTGCGATGTTCCTGCCGTTAGGACTAATGGTTGCGCGGCTGCTGACGGATTCGAAGTGGCGGTATACGAATTAGACGCAATGGTTATGGGAATTATTGGTTTTTAAAATGAATTCAGCGGCTAAAATGGTAAACTGAGTTTAGATTTAAAACATTTTCAGGGGAGGAATTTAAATGGCAAAAGATAAAAAAATCAGTTCATTTTCAGCTTTTTTACTTGGCGTTGATGGAATGGTTGGGTCAGCAATTTTTCTTTTACCCGGCAGTTTGTATGCCAAGGCAGGAAACAGTTTAATTGGAATTTTATTTGTTTCAGGGGTATCAGCATTATTGCTGGCTTTATGTTATGCTGCATTATCAAGCGAAACGAAACAAAATGGGGCTGCGTGGTTATATGCATATAAGGAATTCGGCCGGTTTGCCGGATTTGAAGTTGGCTTTTTTACATGGTTTCAGGGTGTAATTACGATTACAACTGAAATTGCCGCTTTCCTGACTTCATTAAAATTATTTATTCCGCAGCTTTCAGACAAATTGGTTTATGACATTGCGGGAATTGCGATTGTTCTCATAATTGCAATCATCGGTCTGATGGGTGATCGCGTTTCAAGTATTGCCGATAATATCGCAACGTTTCTGAAAATTGGGGTTTTGCTGATTTTCGTTTTAGCTGGAATCTGGTTTATTCACCGAATTAACTTTGTTTCAAATGCTCATTACAGTTTTCATTCGGTAAATAATGCGTTTAGTAATGCATTTTACATGTTTACCGGATTTGCCTTTTTGCCGGTTGCGGCTGCTCAAATGCGGAACCCGCGGAAGAATTTGCCGCGGGAGTTACTTGCCGTAATTATTTCAGTAACGTTGTTGTATATCGCAACGGTCGTTGTTGCAATTGGAACGGTTGGACCTTCGATTGCGCACAGCAGTTTGCCGCTTGCAATTGCATTTGCAAAACATTTTGGTAATCTTGGAAAAATCATTATTACAGTTGGAACGGTGGGGTCAGTTTTAGGCGTTGCAATTTCACTATCATACAGTACCCCATACGTTGCATCATCGCTTGCAAATGAACATCAATTATTACCGCAATTTTTTGGAAAAAAGTCGAAAAGCGGGGCGCCGTATGTTGCCATTATTATTACTGCCGGATTATGTGCGTTGTTGATTTTAAGCGGGGGCTACCTTTTCTTAGTTCCATGTACAATTATCATCTCGCTTGTTCAGTACTTTTCAACTTCACTGGTAATGTTTGTTAAACAGTGGCGGCGGCAACGGCATCAAGAACAATTGCCGCAAGGTGCCTTTAATTTACGGGGCGGAATTTTAGTTCCAGTGCTTTCATTGCTGGTATGTGTCTACATTTTAGTAAACCTCAAACTGAAGGTAATTCTTTTTGGAATTATCGCATTGATTTGCGGGATTGCGTTGTACTTCATTGATAAATTAATTACTAAAAAAGCCCAAATAAAGGAGCAAGGTCTTGGAAAATAAAGCAGAAATTCGCAAAAATGTGCTGCATCAATTAACGGTCAAGCCGGAAAGTGAACGGCAAAGTGAAACGCAGAAATTGATGGAGCAGTTTTTAAATCTTGACGAATATCAAAATGCAACGTCGATTGGAATTACAATCAGTAATTTTCCTGAATTAGATACGCATCAACTAATCAAGCAAATTTTGAAAGATCAAAAGAAAGTCTGTTGTCCAATCACGCTTCCGCATCACCAAATGGAGTTTATTGAAATCAATCCAAATACAAATTTTAAGAAGAGTAATTTTGGAATTTGGGAGCCTGAATGGAAAAAGGAAAAGGTCAACAATCAACCCGATATCTTAATTGTTCCCGGGATTAAGTACGCTTTAGATACTCATCAGCGGGTTGGGTTCGGCGGCGGTTTCTATGATCGCTTTTTGAAAAAATTTAACGGGCACACTGTAACGTTAGCGCTGCCCGAACAAGTGGCTTTCAGTGCTGATTGGCAAATTGAACCAACAGATATGCCGATTGACCAAATTCTTCATTAAATCGTTTGAACTTCGGTTAATGATAGGGCATAATTAACGTATTAGACCCATGAGAAAGGACGAAAAAGAGTGGCAATTTGGTTTGCAATCGCATTATTAGCCGGAATAATTTTTATTCTCGGAATTTTCTATTTGATTAATTCAGTTCACCGTTATGGAAAGTGGCTTGCACCAAC
>DWVG01000029.1 GCA_019120355.1 Candidatus Ligilactobacillus faecavium | reverse complement strand
AGCTGCATTACTGCATCGCCTAAAAACTCGGTTCGTTCATAGTAATCAAGTTTTTCTTTTGGATGTTCATTGACATATGATTTATGCGTAAATGCAGCATCATAATAATCCATGTTTTTAATCGTAATTCCATAGTTTTCTTTTAAATGTTGAGCTAAACCGATTATCATAATTTCTCCTTATCTTTTCTAATTATCGACAATTACTCCAATGATACATTATACCATATCAATGTCCGTTTCAAATTCAATCATCCGGATACAAGAAAAGAGGCTGCGATTCTAATCACAACCTCTTTTCTAAGTCCGCATGATTGGGTTCCAAAACAAACGAGCTACAACGCAAAGCTAGGGAAGTTTGAAAACTTTTGAATTTATGCTGGCGTAATTCGTTTGTTTTTCTTCTTCCACCACGCTCATTTTTAACGTTTTGGCATCCTTTGCAATTTATTCCATATTTTCTTTGATGTATTGAACAGCATCGCCAACGGTATTCAGCTTTTCAGCTTCTTCGTCAGGAATTTCAGCGCCAAATGCATCTTCCAAGTCAAGGATAAATTCAACAAAGTCAATTGAGTCGGCATCCAAGTCTCTCTTAAAGTTCAATTCGTTTGTAATCTTATCTTTTGCAATTTCAAAGTAATCAGCCATAATGCCGGCAATTTTATCAAAAATTTCTTGTTCGCTCATGAACATCCCTCTTTTCTATTAATTTATGAAATATAATTTAACACTTTTAATTCGATTTTGAAAGAATTAATTTTGTTCTTCTTCTTGCGTTTGAAATGCCGTTTCAAACTTGCTCAATAAGTTTTCATTTAAAATTGTCCGAATCTGCTTCATTGTATAGTAGACCGTTTGGGCATCACTTGACCCATGGGCCTTAACAACGGGCGCTTTGACCCCAAGCAAAACCGCCCCGCCATACCGTGATGGGTTGACCCGGTCCTTGATTTTCATCAAGTTCGGCTTGAACATTAATGCACCAAGTTTCCCAAATAAATTGGCATCCTTTACACTGTCTTTTACCAGGTGCATTACTGCTGAAGCAGTTCCTTCGATTGCTTTAAGAACGGCATTCCCAGTAAAGCCATCCGCAACCGCAACATCGCACACCCCATTCGTTAAATCCCGCGATTCAACATTGCCCACAAAGTTTAATGCCGGATCTTCACTGATCAATTGGTATGCGGCTTGCGTTAATTTACTTCCCTTGTGCGGTTCGGTTCCGTTGTTCAAAAGCCCGATTCGGGGATTTTCAATTCCGCGAACCGTTTGGGCATAGAACTTTCCCATCACGGCAAATTGATGCAAGTATTCTGGCTTGTTATCCGCATTTGCTCCACTATCAAGCAGGTTAAATCCTCCTTGAGCTGATGAAACGACCGGTAAAGTTGAAAGCAAACCTGGCCGTTCAACCCCCTTGATCCGGCCAATCAACAGCAAACCGGCAGCAAGCAATGCCCCCGTGTTTCCGCATGAAAACAAAGCATCTGCTTGCCCTTTCTTAACTGCCTTCGCAGCCAAGACCAATGACGATTGTTTCTTGCGCCGAATCGCCTTCACCGGTTCATCGTTCATGACGATCACCTCATCAGCCTGTTCAAAACTGATTCGGGTTTGATCCTGAACTAAAGGTTTAACCTCGTCAACTTTTCCGAACAATACAAATTCCATATCTTCAAAGGCATCGCGAGCTTTTTCGACCCCTTCAACAACACTTTGCGGGGCGTTGTCGCCGCCCATCGCATCAACTGCAATTTTCATCTTCTAATCTCCTCCATTTCTAATCTAAGTGATCACCGTGATTGCGATGATGATTTAAATAACGAATCAACGCTTGATTCTCTTCCTTTGTTTCAAAATCCGGTTCATTAATTACCCGGTGAGCCTCTTCCTGGGCAATCCGCAAGATCTTTAAGTCCGCAACCGGATCCCCAACCTTGAATTCCGGCAACCCGGCTTGAGCAGTTCCAAGAACGTCTCCCGGTCCCCGAAGTTCAAGATCGCGTTGCGCAATTACGAACCCGTCCGTCGTTGAAACCATCGTTTTCATTCGTTCCTTACCGTAATCACTACTTGGATCAGCAATCAAAAAACAATATGATTTGCGCTCGCCCCGACCAACCCGGCCGCGCAGCTGGTGCAACTGCGCCAATCCAAACCGATCGGCATCAAGGATCATCATGATCGAAGCATTCGGCACATCGACCCCGACTTCAACAACCGTTGTTGAAACCAGAATATCATACTCATGATTCTTGAACTTTTGCATGACTAATTCCTTTTCATCCGGTTTCAAGCGACCATGCAACAGTCCAATCTTAAACCGGCCATTGAAATAATCTTGAAGCTTTTGGTAAACTTCCTCGGCATTTTGTAAATCTAACATTTCAGATTCTTCAATTAATGGCGACACAACGTATGCTTGAGCACCATCATTCAGCTGCCGTTCCATGAATTTCAATGCTTCATTCGTTTGCTTTTTCCGTAGCCACGTCGTTTCAATCGGCTGCCGGCCTTGCGGCAATTCATCAATGATCGAAACGTCCATTTCACCGTATGTGGTGATCGCTAACGTCCGTGGAATTGGGGTCGCCGTCATTGCCAATACATCCGGGTTATGCCCTTTTTCGCGCAATTTTTTTCGTTGATTAACCCCAAAACGGTGTTGCTCATCCGTAATCACTAACCCTAAATTCTTAAAAACAACATCGTCCTGAATCAACGCATGGGTTCCAACCACAATTTGAAGATCATTATTCGCCAAATGTTTCAACATTTCACGCCGGGCGGTTACTTTACTGACCGTTGTTCCCGTCATTAAACCAACGTTAATCCCCAGCGGAGCAAACAGCTTGCTTAATTTTTCTGCATGCTGCTGTGCCAGAATTTCAGTTGGTGCCATTAATGCGGTTTGATAACCTGCCGTTACCGCCGCATACATCGCAATGGCCGCAACAATTGTTTTCCCAGAACCGACATCTCCTTGTAACAGCCGATTCATTTTCAATGGTTCGCGCATATTGCGACAAATCTCGTTGACGACCCGTTTTTGCGCATTTGTTAACTCAAACGGTAATCGCCCGATAAACTGTTTTACCTTTTGGTTATCATAGTTGATCGCAATTCCTTGATTTTGGCGATCTTCCTTCTTCAGCATCTGTAATCCAGCCTGAAAGCGGAAAAACTCTTCAAAAACTGCGGATCGCCGGGCCAGATCAGCTTGCCTTTTATTGGTTGGAAAATGCATATCATGAATGATCTGCTGCCGCGGTTCCAACCGGTATTTATTGCGCAACGAAAGCGGCACAAGGTCGCAAATCACATCATGATACTGGTCATATGCAAGCTCTACCAATTTTTGCACTTGGTTGGCTTTCAATTCTTTTGAAGCCCGGTAAACACCTTTAAAATCATTTTGCTGCCCGACTGGAATGATCTTCATTCCTGTAAAACTTTGTCGTTTAGCATTATACCGGCCATAAACCGCAAGTGAAGCGCCCAATTGAACTTTCGATTTTAAATATGGCTGGTTAAAAAAGGTTACCATAATCACTTGATGTTCCACTAACAAGCGAAAATTCAGCCGGTTACGGCGGCGGCCAAACCGAATCACAGTCGGTTCCGAAGCCACCGTCCCCTTTAAGGTCACCTTTTCTTGTTCACTAATTTCAGATAAATCTTTAACCGCCAGGTCATCGTAACGAAAAGGGTAATCAGTAAGAAGGTCATCGATCGTTGAAATGCCAAGCTTATTCAATGCCACCGCCTTTTTAGGCCCAACACCTTTCAACATTGTCACCGGATCATTTAAACTGCGCGCCATTCTGCTGATTCCTCCTTTCCGTTCCTGAATATGGAAGGAGGCTGTCCAATCGTCCAGCCTCCACTTGATTTTTTAAATTTTATTATTCAACCGAAATCAAATATGGGTAAACCGGTTGATCCCCTTCATGGATCTCGATTTCATAATCTTCATCCCATGACTGGATCTCATCGGCAATTGCTTGGGCTTCAGCCTGATCAGCGTCCGCACCGTAGATGATTGTGATCACTTCACTATCATCATCAAGCATTGCTTTTACCATTTCAAGCGTTGCTTTCTTACGATCCGGATCGGTTACCTTGATCGAACCATCAACAATTCCCATATAGTTATCTTTCTTGATTTCTTGACCATCGATCGTTGTATCTCGAACGGCAATCGTTACCTGTCCAGAAATCACATCATCAAGGGCTTCTTCCATTGCAGCCACATTTTCGTCAATGTCGGCTTCCTTATTGAAGTTGATCATTGCGCTCAATCCTTGAGTGATTGAACGGGTATGAACAACTTTCACGTTAGCATCCGCTACATCGGCTGCTTGTTCGGCTGCCAAGAAAATGTTTTTGTTGTTTGGCAAAACAATTACCTTATCTTTGCCCGTTGCGTTGATGGCATCAACAATGTCCTTCGTACTTGGATTCATCGTTTGTCCGCCTTGAATAATTTGGGTCACCCCAACGCTGTGGAATAGTTGAGCAAGCCCATCGCCTGAAGCAACGGCAATAATGCCATAATCGCCAGCGATTTGATTGATTTCTGCCTGTTGTTCTTCTTCAGCTTCCTTATCCTGTTCAAGAATCGTTTCGTGTTGAAGCCGCATGTTGTCGACCTTAACCTTGATCAATGAACCGAATTTTTGACCATACGAAAGAACCTTTCCGGGTTGTTCAGTATGCACATGGACCTTAACCACTTCATCATCCGCAATTACTAAAAGTGAATTTCCAATTTCTGAAAGGTAACCACGGAAAGTATCATAGTCAAACTTTTCATCAACTAACCGCCCGGCACCTAATTTGACCATGATTTCGGTACAGTAACCGTATTGAATATCTTCCGTATTCAATTGACTTTGAACACTCTTATGGTGCTCAGCGCTTACCATGTCATCCATATCAGCTGGAGTTGGGTGATATTCTTGTTCATCACGCACATTTCCTGATAAAGCATCAAAGAATCCTTGGTAAACAAAAGTCAACCCTTGACCACCAGAATCAACAACGCCGACTTCTTTTAAGACTGGTAATAAATCAGGGGTCGTCTTTAATGCAGCTTCAGCGGCTTCATAAGCGGCTTTCATGACTTCCACACAGTCATCCGAGGTCTTCGCTGTCTTCGTTGCAGCTTCAGCAGCCTTCCGGGCGACCGTTAAAATCGTTCCCTCTTGCGGTTTCATAACTGCTTTATATGCCGTTTGAACTCCAGCAACGATTGCTTCCGCTAAATCTGCTGGTGTCAATTCTGCCTTTGCAGCCGCATTCTTGCTGAATCCGCGAAAGACTTGTGAAAGAATAACGCCTGAATTTCCGCGGGCGCCCATCAGCAATCCCTTTGCAAGGGCTTGTGAAAGCTCACCAACACTTGATGATGTTGATTCTGAAACATACTTTGCACCGCTTGCAAACGAAAGACTCATGTTAGTCCCAGTATCACCATCCGGAACTGGAAAGACATTTAATGAATTAATAAATTCCGCATTATTATTTAACCGATTTGAACTGACCGCAATCATCTTGCGGAATTCATTTTCAGTAATTTTTGAAATTTTCAACCTTCAAAATCCTCCTTGGTACCCACAAACGTTAATCTTCAATAACCTTTACGCCTTGAACGATCACGTTAACTGCCTTGGCTGTTACTCCAAGCATTGAGTCCAGATTATACTTAACTTTTTCTTGAACATTTCGGCAAACTTCTGAAATCTTCGTTCCGTAACCGACAATAATGTAAACATCGATTATAATTCCGTCGTCTGTTTGACGGACAACAACTCCCTTTGAGTAGTTATCACGTTTTAAAATTTCGTTTAAATTATCCCGAATTTGATTTTTACTTGCCATGCCGACAATTCCAAAAATTTCAGTTGCAGCTCCACCGACAACAGTTGCGATTACATCGTTACTAATATCAATTTTACCGAGTTGGTTTTGAATCTTCACTGCCATTCGAATTTGCCTCCTTATTTATGACAATCGTTATCGCCATTGTATCATAACGCAATTTTGAAAAAAAGCTAATTAAACACCATTCAGGATATTTAAATAAGCACTATATTATCATAGCACAAAAATCGATTTTAGCTGACAAGTTAATTTACTTTACAGAAAAATCTTGCAATCACCCTTTATGTATGATAATTTAGTCTAGTGAATAAAGAATCTTTATTTTTAAGATCGAAAAGGTAAAGGAGGGAAATCAAAATGGCTAAAGATTTTGTAACAGGTCGGAAGACAACTTTCGGCAAGAAGCGTTCACACGCTTTGAACCAAACAAACCGTAGCTGGAAGCCAAACTTGCAAAAGGTTCGCATCTTAGTTGATGGTAAGCCAAAGAAGGTTTGGGTTTCTGCTCGTGCCTTGAAGTCAGGTAAGGTTACTCGTGTTTAATTAAAGACGAAAAAACAGGATGGACAATGTTGTCCATCCTGTTTTTTTAATCACAACTTTGAACCGTCATTAAAATTCCCCGTTCAAAACTAAAGGTCGCCTTCTCACCAACAAACTCATTACTTGAAAGAGCAACTGGGAAATCAAAATCCGTTCGTTGCAACTGGTACTTTTCATCTGGAAGCACCAGCCCTTCAACCGCAGTCAACGGAATAAACGCTAAGTACTTCATTTGCGAATTCCGCTTAAGCTGATGATGACCAGGTTTGAAAAAGCGCATCTCATTCCACCGATCAATTACCGTAATGCGTTCCACTTGTTCCTGATACTCCGGTTTCAAAATGAAAAACAAATTTGCCAGCAACTGATCCATCCGCGCACCGGTTGCTCCATAAAGGTTAAGCTGATCAACTGAATAATGTGCAAACAAATATCTTAATGCCAGCTCCGTGTCCGTAATATCATCCTTTAATGGCCGGTAAACGAATTGGTGACTGTGCTCTTCAACCTGTAATCGTTCTTCATCCGTTGCCGTATCAAAATCACCAATTGAAAGCATTGGGCTGATTCCGCGATCGATCAATTCAACCGCACCGTAATCAACCCCGCACCACCGTTCATCTTTTTGTTCAAAAATTGATTGCGGCACGCATACAAGCGGCCCACCAGTTAAAACATTTACCTTCATCGCAATCATTCCTTAATAACGCGGTTTGCGTTCCAAAATCATTTGATGGAACTGCAAGTAATTTTCATACCGCGACTTCAAAATTTCACCGGTTGCCACAGCTTCTTTGACCGCACAATGGGGTTCATTCACATGCAGACAACCGCGATACTTGCATTGATCACGGTAGGCAATGAAATCCGGATAATAATTCGGCAGCTCTTCCTTTGAAATTTCAAGTAAGTCAAATGACGAAAATCCTGGCGTATCCGCAATCAAATTGTGTTCGATTTCCATTAACGTTACCTTCCGGGTCGTGTGCCTTCCCCGACTAAGAGCTTTTGAAATCTCACCGGTTTCCAATTTCAAATCCGGATTCAATTGATTCAGCAACGTTGATTTGCCGGCACCGGTCTGCCCCATTACAACGATCACTTGGTTTTGAAGATTGTGCAGAAGCTTTTGCGGTGCACCATTGCACGCAACTTCAACTGGATAATATTTTTGATAATAATCAATCACCGGCTGCATGGCTGCCTGCTGATCTGAATCTAACAGATCCCACTTTGAAAAATACAAGAGCGGATCAATTTGATTGGCGGCTAACATAATCAGCTGCCGGTCTAATAGATTACTTGAAAAATCGGGTTCGATGCACGCCGAAACAACAATTGCATCATCGACGTTGGCAATCGGCGGCCGCACTAATTGATTCTTCCGCGGATCAATTTTTAATAGGTAGCCCCCATCTTTTTCAACTTTAAATTCAACCCAGTCACCGACGAGAGGTGATTGTTTGCGTTTGCGAAATACCCCGCGCGCCCGGGTTCGGTATTCCGCTCCATCAGCGGTCACAACGTCATAGTAACCGCTTAAAGATTGCCTGATTTGGCCTTTCAATAATCTTTATCCTTTCATTTAACTCTGACTTGTTTCAGAGTTATTATTCCCGTTTTCTGAATTATTATTCGGTCCAAGCGATAACGTTACGATCACCTGCGAACCAGCCTTAACGGTCGTATTAGCCTTCGGATTTTGTGAAATCACTTGTCCTTTTGGTACCGTGTTTGAATACTGCTGTTCAAAAATAATCGTGATGTTATGTTCTTGGGCATAGTCGATCACACTTTTCTGCGTGTAGCCCGTCAAATCACGAATCTTAAACGTTTGAACCCCTTCGCTGACCGTAAAGGTAACCGGAAGTTGATACAAACTGACCTTCATTGACGGATCGATACTTTGACTGACAATTTGCCCTGCTGGATACTTATTTGAATACGTCGTTTCCTTATCGACAAGAACGCCCTTTGCTTTCAACTTTTTTCGAACCTGATCAAAATTTTGCCCGATATATGATCCAAACTTGGTCTTTAATGGACCTTTTGAAATCACAATGTTGATTTTCGAATTCCGGCTGACCGTTGTTTCGCGGGCCGGATCACTGCTGATTGTTTGGCCTTTCAGGTATGAATTACTATATTCATATCGTTTTTTACCAAGTTTAAGGTTATTGCTCAACAAAACTTCCTGTGCTTCGCGAACGCTCATTCCCCGCAAATCCGGAACTTGAACCTTCAAGGACATCAGTAAAATCGTAATCACAACGAGCACCCCAAGTGTTCCAATCAGAAAAGCGATCGGGTGGCGCCGATAAACCCGCTTTTTCTTCTGCTTTTTCGCTTTTTTCGTCTTGCGTGAACCGGTTGCCGGTTGCTGTTTGGACGATTCAGCTGATGGAATAACCAGCGTCTTCGTTTCCGCATCATCTTCAGGTGGAACTTCCCATTTCGGTTCATTTCGCCGCACCGGTAACAACGCCGTTTTTAGATCCCGTGCCATCGTTTCAACATCCGGATAACGGTCTTTCAGCTTTTTGGCCGTTGCATGCAAAATAACATTTTCCAACGCTTGCGGGACTTGGGGATTAATTTTCCGCGCTGACGGCAAGTTATCCCGGTAATGTTTAACCGCAATTGAAACCGCTGTTTGACCTTCAAACGGGACTTTCCCCGTTAACAGTTCAAACAGAATAATTCCTAACGAATAAATATCAGACTGTTTTGTAATGATCGACCCGCGAGCCTGTTCAGGTGAAATGTAATGAACAGATCCAATCATCGTATTAGTTTTCGTAATTGTGGCTGATTCCATTGCCGCAATTGAAATTCCGAAATCCGTGACCTTTACTTTGCCGTAATTATCGATCAAAATATTTTGCGGCTTCAAATCACGATGGATGATTCCGATTCGGTGAGCACTTTCCACTGCCGAAAGAATCTGTTCCATAATATCAACAACTTTTTCGCATGAAAGCGGATAGTGTTCTTTCAAATACGTCTTCAAATCGGTCCCCTTTACGTACTCCATAATCAAATACGGCACGCCATGATCATTGCCAAAATCATAGATTTGAACGATATGCGGATTGTCAAGTTTCGTTAATGAATTCGCTTCTTTATGAAACCGTTCAACCGAACGCGGATCATCTTGCAAATCAAACCGTAGCATTTTAAGGGTTACCCGGCGCTTTTGAACAAGATCTTCAGCTTCATAGACATTTGCCATGCCACCTTCGCCAAGGGAACGAATAATGCGGTAGCGTTTACCAACTTCATATCCTATTCGCATTGCTGTTCACCGCTTTCATCTGCTGCAATCAAAAGCACAGTAATGTTGTCATCGCCGCCATTGACCCGCGCTTGGGTAATTAATTGCTGGCATTTTTCTTCAAGCGAACCTGAAGCCGTTAAAATCGCTTTGATTTTAGCTTCCGTCACGAGTTTGGAAAGCCCGTCAGTACACAGCAAAAATAAATCATCCGGTTCAACCTTCAACGCATAATGATCCATTTGAGCATCATGATTGATTCCAAGGGTTTTGACGATCACATTTTTTTGCGGATGGTTAGCTGCTTCTTCCTTCGTGATTGCGCCCTGTTTGATCAATTCATTTACGAGCGAATGATCACGTGAAATTTGCTGCAACTCATTCTTCCGTAACCGATACCCGCGGCTGTCGCCAATATTTGCAATGATACAGTCCACCGAATCGATCAGGATCAAAACCAATGTCGACCCCATGCCTTCAAGATCCGGATACTGCTTTCCCTTTTGGATCAAAAGGTCATTTTCAATTTGAACTTGTTTTTGCAACCATTCATAAGCTTGAGCCACCGTTTCAAATGATGACTCTTCAAATAAATAACCAAGATGCTGAACGATCATTGCAGACGCAACGTCCCCGCCGCGATTGCCGCCAATTCCGTCAGCAACTAATCCTAAAGTAATTTGTTTTTGATTTTGATATAATCCGACCGAGTCTTCATTGACCTTGCGAACTTTACCAATGTCACTTAAAAATGAACTTTTCAAAATTGCACCTACTTTTTCACCAGCGTTGCGATAAAGAATCCATCCGAACCAAAATCATCCGGATAGATCGTTAATCCAAGCGCTGTCCGTTGATCCTTAACAGCTTTTTTAGTCTGCGTTTTGACCTGTTTAAAATCGGAATGGTTTTTCAAAAACTGATCAACCACCGTTTGATTTTCGGAAGGTAAGATCGTGCATGTACTATATGTTAATTTTCCCCCCGGTTTTAACGTTGGTGCAACGGCGTCTAAAATCTGCAACTGGATCTGTGCTAACTGCTGTGAATCCTGCAATGTCTTTTCATAACGAACTTCTGGTTTCCGCCGCATCAGGCCAATTCCAGAACACGGCGCATCAACCAGAATCTGATCAAACCGTGCATTTCCAAGTTTGCCGGCCTTTCGGGCATCTAACAGTTGCGGGTGGACAGCATTTGCGACGCCCAATCGTTCGGCATTGCGTTTAATCAATTTTAGTTTATGTTGATGAATATCAAGCGCAACGACCTCTCCTTGACTTGCCAGTGCAGTTGCAATTTGCGTCGTTTTTCCTCCTGGAGCAGCACATGCATCCAAAATCTTTTGACCTGGTTGGACATCCATTGATTCAACCGCTAACATCGCACTTTCATCCTGAATAATAAAGTCACCTTGTTTAAATTCGGTGGTTCCAGCTAAAAAGCCTTTATCAGCAACTAAACCTTCACTCGCAATTTTACTTAGAGATGTCGCAATTCCTTCCTCTTCGAGTTGAGCCTGCAACTCAGAAATTTTGACCTTTCCTGTGTTCACCCGCAAACTGTCATGCGGAGTTTGGTTAACGGCCCGCGCAATTTGAGTTGTTTTTTCGAGCCCAACTTTTGAAATCAATTGATCAATGATCCATTGCGGAATACTTTCTTCAACTGATAACCGCTGCGCTGCAGTCAAATCATCAAAATTACGTAATCCTTTACGTTTGATGGCATGCAAAACACCCGTCACAAATTTACGTGTTCCAGCATGGCCCTTAACCTTTGCAATTTCAATCGTTTCATTAAAAATCGCATGATCCGGGACCTTATCTAAATACTGCATTTGGTAAATTGCTAACAAAAGCAGCTCCCAAACCCATGGATCGACTTTCTTCTTATTTTTAATAAACGGTTCAAGCCAATATTCCAACGTTAACCGATGCTGCAAGCAACCGTACACGAGCGTGGTCAACAAATTCGCATCGGCTCGTGACAATTGACTTTGCCGAATCACGTCATTTAACGCAATGTTGGAATATGTACTATGCTTTCGAATCCGCAAAAGCAGATCAAGAGCGAGAAAGCGCGGCGTCTGTTTAATCGTTTTCTTCATTGATCAATTCCTGTCCTGCTTTAATTCCTTGGCCGACGCCATTCAAATATGCCGTAATATCCATTTGCGGTTTCCCAGCCGGCTGAATGCGATTGATTTGATAAACTGTTCCGTCCGCTGCGGCAACCTTTAATTGATGCTTACCAACTTCAACAACAGTTCCTGCGGGAAGGTCCGTTTGTTCATCTAGAACCGTTACGTCCCAGATCTTGGTGCGTTTTCCTTTTAAGGATTTGAAATATGCTCCCGGAGCTGGCCGAAGAGCGCGAACTTGCCAATCAATTTGGTGAGCGGTTTGCTTCAAATGCAATTCTTCTTCTTCCGGACTGATCGTTGGTGAAAAGACAACTTCATCTTCATTTTGAGCAACCGGATGAACGTTGCCGGCAATTAATTCAGGAAGAAGATGCAATAACGTATCTCGTCCCAAATCGCTCATTTTTTCAAAAATTGAACCAGCATCATCGTTTGATGTAATCGGCATTTCAGCTTGCTTAAGGATATCACCAGCATCCATTTTCTTTACCATGTAAATAATTGAAATCCCGGTTTTTGAATCTCCGTTCATAATAGCATGTTGAATCGGTGCTCCGCCACGATACTTTGGCAAAAGTGATCCGTGAACATTTACGGCTGCAATTTTAGCCGCATTGATCAACTTCATCGGCAAAAATTGGCCAAACGCTGCCGTGATGATCAAATCTGGTTGAAGATCAATTACCCGCTGACATTCCGGACTGCCTGAAATTTTTTCCGGTTGAAGAACTTCAATTCCATGGTCCAAAGCAACCTTCTTTACTGGTGTCGGGGTTAAAACGTGTTTCCGACCTACTCGCCGGTCTGGTTGGGTCACAACAGCTTTCACATCATATCCGGCATCGATCACCCCCGCTAAGATGTTGGCAGCAAAGTCCGGGGTTCCCATAAATACAACTGACGTCATTCATTTCACTCCTTAATTAAATAAAGTTCATTGGATTGCGATCGATCACGATTTGCAATCCATTTCGTTCTTCCTTTTGACTTGTTAATAATAAATTTTGAAGATAATTTTCAAGTTGCGGTTCATTTTTATATTTGATCACTAACTGATAGTAATAGCGATTATTGATCCGCATAATTGACTGCGGGGTCGGCCCCAAAATCACGGCGTTTTGAGATAAATAATTCACGATCTCGCCGCGAATTTGAAACATTTTTTGTGCCGCATCCGCTTCTGTCCGTGCACTTGCAGTAATTTGAATCGTATAGTAATACGGTGGGTATCCGCCTTGGTGCCGAACCTGCATTTCCTTTGCGAAAAAATGCTCGTAATCTTGCCGCTGCGCATACTGAATCGCATAGTGATCCGGATTATACGTCTGAATTAAAACATTTCCTTCCTTTTCGGCCCGGCCAGCACGTCCGCTTACCTGAGTTAAAAGTTGAAATGTACGTTCACTTGCCCGAAAATCTGGCAACCCAAGTGAAGTATCGGCATTCAATACCCCTACAAGGGTTACATTCGGAAAATCCAGTCCCTTAGCAATCATTTGGGTCCCAAGCAAAATGTCGGCATGGTGTTTGCCGAATTCATCTAAGATTCGTTCATGCGCTCCCTTACGGCGAGTCGTATCAACATCCATGCGTAAAATCCGGGCATTTGGAAAAAGTTCAGTTAATTCTTTTTCAACCCGTTGAGTTCCGGTTCCAAAATACCGGACTGCTTTGCTGTGACAATTCGGACAAACTTGCGGAACCGGTTCTTCATGACCGCAATAGTGACACTTCAACGAATTCGTATCTTTATGATATGTTAATGAAATATCGCAGTTCGGGCATTTGATTACCTCACCGCATTCACGACACATCAAAAATGAAGAATATCCTCTTCGGTTTAACATTAAAACAACTTGTTCATTCAACGCAAGTTTTTTCTGAATCTCAGTTGCTAATTCTTGTGAAATATCAGTTGTCGGTGCATAACGCCCTGCTTGCCGCATATCAACTAATTGAACTTGCGGCAAGTCCTTTCCATTGATTCGTTTCGTTAACCGCAACCACTGATAAACGCCCTTTTGAGCGCGGGCCCGGGATTCAAGCGATGGCGTTGCACTTCCAAGAACAACCGGGCAATGATGATATTTTCCTCGCCATTGAGCAACATCGCGCGCGTGATACCGCGGCATATCTTCCTGTTTATAACTTGTTTCATGCTCTTCGTCCATGATGATGACACCGAGGTTTTTGATCGGTGCAAAAATGGCTGAACGGGCGCCCACAACAACTTGCGCGTCCCCGTTTTCAATCCGGCGCCATTCATCATACCGTTCACCGTCGGACAATGCACTATGTAAAAGTGCAACTTGATCGCCAAAACGGGCTTTAAATTGGCGAACGATCTGCGGCGTTAACGAAATTTCCGGAACAAGCATTAAAGCTGATTTTCCTTGCGCAAGTGCATGCTGAATGATCTGCAAATAAACTTCAGTTTTGCCGCTTCCCGTTACTCCTTCAAGTAAAAAAGTTGCTGCCTGAGCTTTGTCAATTGCTTGATCAACAGCATCCGTTGCCTGAGCTTGTTCAGGGGTTAATTTTTTCGGCATTGACGGTTGGACCTGATCAATCTGATACGGATTACGGTACTTTTCAATTTGATAGCGCGTGATCCATCCTTTTTCGGCAGCCGCTTTTAAATCATTTGCAGTAAAATTATTTTCCCGAGTCACATCACTTTGAACAAATTCCTGTTCATGATTAGTAATCAAAAAATCAAGCAGGCGCTTTTGTTTGGCCGCATTTTTCCTTAACGTCTTTTTGGCCGCTTGCAACTCTTCGACCGCCATCTGGGCTTTAAATGCCCAAACGAACTTTGATTTTGCACGGTCATCAACGTGATAAACAATTTCAACCTGATTTGCCTTGCGCAATTTTTCAATTTGATTTAATTGAGTTGAAGTTAACTTCTGCGGATTAAATTCAATTTCGCTTTGGTCATCAAAAAGCACAGCTAAAGCTGGATCTTTAATTTTTCCCGTCAGTTTAAGCGTTTTACGGTAACTTGCCCGCATCGCATTCGGGAGCATGACCTGCAGACAACGAATCTTGAATGCAAATGTCCGCTGTGTCAGCCAATCGGCCATCGCCATGGCTTCTTCACTTAAAACCGGATTTAAATCAAGCACATCGATCACCGATTTTAATTGATGTTTACCTGAATATTCATCTGTCAGTCCCGTCACAAATCCCTGAATTTTTCGATTTCCATTGCCGAATTCAACTACAACGCGCATTCCGACCTGCAAAAAATCCTGAAACTTTTCTGGAATTCGATAAGTAAACGGATGGTTGGTCTGCATTGCCGGAACATCGACAATCACTTCTGCATATCGACTAATTTTAACCTTCCTCTTTTCTGATTAACTTTTCGATTTCATCTAATATTTTCTGAGCAAAAACCTGTTTTGAAACTTTTGCAACCTTAATTGGTTCTTGATGCGGCTGTAAAATATAACCTGCATTCTGATCGCTGCCAAACCCGATATCATTGCGTGAAACATCGTTAGCAACGATCATTTCAACTTTTTTATCTTCCAGTTCAGCCGTTGCATTTTGAAGCAAATGATCTGTTTCAGCAGCAAATCCGACTAAAATTTGACGATGCTTTTGATTCCCCAACATTCGCAATAAATTTGGATTCCGCTTCAATGTCAACCGAACTTGCTGATTGGCATCCGCTTTGATTTTTTGATTATCTGGTTGCTCAACGTGATAGTCCGAAACAGCTGCTGCCATGATCAAAACATCATTTTGTGGAAATTCTTTCATTAATTCAGTTTGTAAATCATTAAACGTTTGAATCAGGATCACCTTGACGTTTGTTGGCAAGTCAACCGTGACCATTCCGGCAATTAACGTTACATCCGCTCCTTGCCGAGCCGCATTTTCAGCAAGGGCAATTCCCATTTTGCCGCTTGAACGATTTCCAATAAAGCGCACCGGATCAATTGGCTCTTGGGTCCCGCCGGCAGTTACCAGCACTTTGATTCCCCGAAACGGCTGATCATTCATTTGATTTTCAATCCAATCAAGGACTTGTTGCGGTTCCGGCATCCGCCCTTTGCCGGCATACCCTTCTGCTAAAAAACCGGTCGCCGGTTCCATTACATGAATTCCATCAGCTTTTAACTGACGAACGTTGCGTTGAACAGCGGGATTATTCCACATTTCATCATTCATTGCTGGAACAACAAATTTACTTTTTGCCGTCGCAGTCAACGCTGACGAAACTAAATCATCGGCAATTCCATTGGCCATTTTGCCAATGATATCTGCCGTTGCCGGAATGACGATTGCAAGGTCCGCCCACCGTGCAATTTCAATATGCGGGATAAAATCTCCATGTTGCTCAGCATCATCAAAATTTGTTAATACTGGATTCTTCGACAATGTTGCCATTGTTAATGGTGAAATGAAGCTCGTTGCTGCCGCCGTCATCGCCACGCGGACTTCAGCTTTTTCCTTGATCAAAAGCCGGACAAAACTTGCAACCTTATAACTTGCAATCCCCCCGGCCACATAAACCGCAATTTTTTTACCTTTCAATGCCATTTCTTCACCCCATCGTTCATTAATACAAGAAAAGAGGTCGGACACCATGTCACAACCTCCCATCATGTTAATTTAAATTGAAAATTAGTTTTCACCTTTAATTGTCAGCTTGCCAGCTTCAACCTCTTCCAAAGCCTTACCAACATTTTTATCTGACTTGTATTCGTCTTCGTTTAACAATGGTAATGCGCCAGCATCTAATTCATGAGCACGTTTAGCTGCTAACATTACTAATGAATAACGTGAGTTAACATGTTCTAAAAGTTTATCGACAGATGG
>DWVG01000028.1 GCA_019120355.1 Candidatus Ligilactobacillus faecavium | reverse complement strand
GGAGAGAGAATTTAATGAAACGGACTGCACCTTTTATTACCCCGTTTGCGATCTTTTCAGCAGTGCTTGCTTTAGGGGCAACGAACGTGGTTGTGAATACGGCTACTCATACAGTTGAGGGGAAACCGAAGACGGAAGTGGTTGAAAAGACGACCCCTTCACAGAAAACGACGGATCAACCAACTGATAAAGCGAAAAATAGTCAGCAGAATGATCAAAATCAGGATCAAACAGATAATCAAAAGAATCAGCAAAAACAAAATGCGAATAACGATAATCTGAAGGATCAAGGCGGTCAAACAGCTCAGCGTGAAAAAAATGACAATCAAAATAATGATAATGACACGAACATGGCCAATAACGATCAAAATCAAACAAACGATAATCAGCAAACTAACAACGAAAAGGCTCAACAAAACGACAATGCTGACAATGAAAATCAAACAAATAATCAAACGAATGGAACTGGGAATGGCAATGCGCAAAACCAGGATCAAAATCAGAATAATGCCGGCGCGGCTCAACAGTAAAGGAGGAAAGGTAAGTGTTTACGCTATTTGATATGATTCGAAGCTCATTGAGTTATGTTAATTTGAGCACGGTTTTAAAGAATCGAATTTATACGATTTTAGCCGGAATCGGGAATTTTTATTTGCTGTACGTTGCTTTCCGATTCTTCCAAAATGGTTTCTGGGGGCGCGGAACGTTATTTATTCTGGCATTTTTAGTGATTCTTTACTTTACGTATTTGAACATTTTATATTACTTTACCAAGTCGAAAAAATCGAAATATGATATTTCACCGTGGATCGAGAAGGTTTTGCACATTCAAAGCAAAGACCCGATGACGGCGGCGGAAGAGGAACGCAAGGAAATGACACCGGGTTACGTTCAAACAAACGGAATCTTTAAGAATGAAGACTTCCTTCCAGCAACGGTGGTCCACACGATGGAACAACGCGATAATATTCAACAAATTGCAGCTGAATTGATTCGGATGGATTACATGAAGGCTGATTATCAAGGGTTGAATGAAGAAGAAATCGCTGAAAAGATTCAGACAACCGGCAAGCCGGTTTCCGCATTAAGTGCCCCTGTCGCATTACCATATTTTGAATTGACGCGGAAGGGCAATTCATTGATTGTTTACGGGGGATTAAACCAAATCGACCGAAAAGAAATTGCGACGGTCAAAGAAGTCGGTTTGTTGACTGCCCGTGAAGCCATGAAACGGTACCAGTTGTATCTTGCAACGGCGGTGATCACTGGCGGTCCTGAAAAAATCAATGGCCGAACAGGATTGATTGAAAAGGATACGCCGTATGGAGTGCAGGTTCAAGTGGCTTACCGTGAACGAGCTGCTGAAGAGCCATCAATGGACCAACGTCGGTCAATGGTTACAAACAGTACAGAGACATCATCAACGCCAGAACATCTGACACGCAGTCAGCATGAAACGTTTGATGAATTCGGCCCGCGGCAATCGACCCAGGCACCGCAAAAGCATTGGCGAAGTCAAAAATATAAGCATTAACAAAAAGGTTGTGACTTATGTCACAACCTTTTTGTTATATCCGCATAATCGGGTTCCAAAACAAACGAGCTACGCCGCGAAGCTAGTGAAGTTCGAAAACCTCTGAATCGATGCTGGCGCCTTCCACTACGCTCGTTTTTAACGTTTTGTCACACCTTCTTTTTTTAATCTTCTTCGACAATATATTTTGCAAGCTGCTGTTTCAGCTTGGGAGCAACTTCAGCCGTAATTAAAGTGCCATCTGCTTGATAATCAGTTTTCTTGATATTAGCCTCCTTGTTTAAGAGGTCAAGGTAGCGTCCATCTTGGAACGGAATCAAGAAAGTTTCAGTTTCATAATCTTTAAAGAGTTCCTTTTTAAGAATGCTGAGCAGCATTTCAATCGATTTTTGATCACGGGCACAGTACGTAAACTGGTTGCCTTCAACGGATGGATACGGGATGCCAGCCTTATCAGCTTTATTAAAGGCATAAATCATCGGGATGCCATCGACCCCGATTTCAGCAAGCGTCTTTTCCGTTGTTTTGATCATTTGCCGGTAGTTCGGATCCGAAATATCAATGACCTGGATCAACAAATCAGCTTCAGCGGCTTCCTGTAAGGTTGACTTGAAAGCTTCAACTAATTGGTGCGGCAGTTTTGAAACAAATCCAACCGTATCGCTTAAAATGAATGACTTCTTGTCAGGTAAAACGATTTTGCGAACGTACGTATCAAGGGTTGCGAACAGCATATCCTTTTCAAAAACGCGTTTGCTGTCGTTGATTTCAAGTAAATCAAGCACGTTATTCATAGTTGTTGATTTCCCCGCGTTGGTATATCCAACAAGGGCAACGGACTTAATATCCGATTTTTTCCGTTTTTTCCGTTGGGTTTCGTTATCGCGTTGAACTTCTTTCAGTTCTTTGCGCAAACTGGAAATTTGTTTCTGAATTACCCGCCGGTTTAATTCGATCTGAGTTTCCCCAGTCCCACGGTTGGTAAAACCACCACCGGTATTTCCGCCGGCAGTTTGCTGATCCATCTTGTTGATGCTTGCTGTCCGGATTCGTGGCAGTTGATATTGCAGTTGGGCAATTTTAACTTGTAATTTTGCGACCCGGGTATGAGCCCGTGAGGCGAAGATATCCAAGATCAGTGCTGTCCGGTCAATGATATCCAAGCCGGTTTCTTCTTCCAAATTCCGAATTTGAGTTGGGAGCAGTTCATCGTTGACGATCAAGGCTTCGGCATCAAGCATTTCTGCTTGGCGCGCAATTTCGTTAATCTTTCCTTTTCCAAAATAAGTCGCTGAAACCGGCTTTTCGATGTTTTGTCGCACTTCACCGACAACTTCCATGTTATCGGCCGTGGCCAGGTTTGCCAGTTCAGTCATCGTGTAATCAAAATTAAGTTGTTCGTTTTCAATTCCGCCAATTATAACAGATTTCATTTTATTTTAAGATCCCAATCTATATTAAATTTATTCTTCGTTTAAACGTCCAAGTGATTTGCGAATCTTTTGAACGACGTCGCGTTCGCCAGAAAAAATCAGGTGGTCGTTTAATTGAATGCGGGTGCTTCCGTGAGGCGGGATTGACCGTCGATTGCGGAAGATCCGACTGATCGTAATGTCTTTGATAAACGGTAATTCTTGAATTTCAAGGCCGGCATACCGGGCATTCGTAACCGTAACCTCATAGATCCGCGCATTACCGCCGTGTGAAAGAACTTGAAGCATTGACGGTGATTCAATTGCCGTCCGAAGAACGTTAACGTCCATACTGAAGTTATTAACAATGTCGATGCCCGCTTCTTCAAGTTCCTTTTCCATTGTGTTGTTCGGGTCGCGCGTTTCAATGTAAGTCAGCACTTCTTGGACACCGTACTTTTTGGCGCTTAATGCCAAATGATAGTTGATCTCAGAATTATAGGCAAGCACGAGAATGTCAGTATCGAAGATCTCCTGCTTGATCAATTCATC
>DWVG01000027.1 GCA_019120355.1 Candidatus Ligilactobacillus faecavium | reverse complement strand
GGAAAACCCGAATATCACGGTTAAGCTTGAAAATCAAGGCCAATACAAAGATTTGCAATCAAAGATTACATCAACATTGCAATCGCCAAAGAATTTGCCAACCATCACTCAGGCATATCCAGGTTGGTTGTACAATGCATCAAAGAATGATTTATTAGTTGATTTAAAGCCATACATCAATAACTCAAAGATTGGCTGGGGAAGCGCTGCAAAAAGCGGCATCAAACCATCATTGATGAAGGGTGCTCAAATCAACGGGACGCAATATGGAATTCCGTTCAACAAGTCAGTTGAAGTTTTAGTTTACAACAAGACAATGCTTGATAAGTACGGCGTTAAGGTTCCAACAACCATGGCCCAATTGAAGTCAGCAGCTAAGACAATTTATGAAAAATCAAATCACCAAGTTGTCGGTGCCGGCTTTGACTCATTATCAAACTACTATGTTTTAGGAATGAAGAACGAAGGCGTTGATTTCACTTCAAAGATCAACTTAACATCAGCTAAGTCAAAGAAAGTCATCGACTACTATGCTGACGGGATCAAAGATGGCTACTTCAAGACGGCTGGTTCACAAGGTTACCTTTCAGGCGACTTCTCAAATCAAAAAGTCGCAATGTTTATCGGAACAAGTGCTGGCGAAAGCTTCGTTAAGAAGGGCGTTAACGGCAAGTTTGATTATGAAGTTGCCCCTCGTCCTGGCAAGTGGAACATGCAACAAGGAACTGACATCTACATGTTCAAGAATGCAAGCAAGGAACAACGGACAGCAGCCTTCATGTACATGAAGTTCTTGACAAGCAAGAAGTCTCAATTATACTGGGCACAACAAACTGGTTACATCCCAGTATCACAAGATGTAATTAACAGTAGTGAATACAAGAACAACAAGGATTCAAAGGTCCCAGCCCAAGTTGAAGCTGCAACAAAGAATCTTTATACCGTTCCTGTAACAAAGAACTCAAATGCTGCATATCAGCAAATGAACACGATCATGCAAAACATCTTGAGTCATGCTAAGAACGGCAACCTTAACTCACTTATCAAACAAGGTGAAAGCCAATTCAAGAATGCATGGAACCAATAAAATAGTGTTCAGCAATTAATCTAAAGAGTCGCGATGAAAATCGCGGCTCTTTTTGCATCATCGATTAAATCACGCTAAAATATTACTAATATATAAAGTGAAAGGATTCGAAAATGAAGAAGCAATCATTAATTGATTATCTTGACGATGGGGTTCAAAATTTAGATTTTGATGGAACATTGGCTTGGAACTGGCTCAAGCATGAACGGGCTTTTGAACTTGAAATGGAATTTTATGCTGAGAATCAAAGCGGGCATAAAATCGTTGATGCGGATGATACGGAATCCGTTGAACCAATTATCACGTTTGATGACGCGATTTTGTTATATGACGAAACCAAACCATTTGATTTTGATCCGGAAGGTTACTTAGTAACATTGGGATTCAATGGCAAAAAGGGCTGGACGAAGGGGCAGGCAGATGCCTTTTTAGATGTTTTGCAAGATACCCTTGATAACGGCGAGTCAGATTTACTTGATTTTGTAAGCGATGATTCAATTCAGAAGTTTAATCTTAAATGGGATGAAGTTGAATTTCAAAAGCAACTGGCAGCCCGCCAAGGTGAAACCCAACAATTAAACTATCCGAAATTCTAGGAGGCTGAACATGGACTGGACAGAACTTGTAGTTGAAACGACAAACGAAGCAATTGACGCGGTGACGAATATTTTAATGGAAAATGAAGCGGGCGGCGTTCAAATTGATGACAACGATTTAAATGACGTGCGGATCATCACGTATTTCCCCGCAAGCGTCAACGTGGCGGAAAAGGTTCCGGAGTTGGAAATGCAGATCAAGGGATTAAGTCAATTCGGGATCGACCCGGGAAAGGCAACCGTGAAGTTAAGTGATGTCAATGATGATTCATGGCGCGACGTTTGGAAAAAATATTACCATCCAGTACGCATTACGCGGTATTTAACGATCGTTCCAAGTTGGGAAGACTACCAACCGGAAAATGCTGATGAAAAGGTGATCCGGCTTGATCCGGGCCGCGCATTTGGAACGGGAACACATCCCACAACCAGTCTGGCACTTTTAGCCCTTGAAAAGGAAATTCGCGGAAATGAATCAATGATCGATGTCGGCACTGGTTCAGGGGTTTTAAGTATTGCGGCAAAGTATCTTGGAGTTGACGAAATCGATGCATATGATATCGATGACGAAGCAATCAAGGCAACGAAGGAAAACGTCGCGTTAAATCCGGTTGCAAAGGATATCAATATCGGAACGAACAGTTTGCTTGATGGAATCAGTAAGAAAGTTGATTTGATCGTGGCTAACATTTTGGCCGAAATCATTGCGCCGCTGATCCCGCAAGCCAAGGAATGCTTAAATCCTGGTGGGAAATTCATCACATCTGGAATCATCAATGATAAGAAAGATTTGATCGTGAATGAATTGACAGCTCATGGCTTTGTAATTGATGAGATTTTGAACCAAAAGGATTGGTATTCAATTATTGCACATTTGCCGAGCGAAGGAGAATAGGATGCAACGTTTTTTTACAGTTCAAAAATCAACTGAATTTAAAAATGAAAAGTTACTTTTACCGCAAGAAATTTTTCATCACGCCGTGGATGTCTTGCGGATGAAGGTTGATGATCAGTTTGAATTAGTCACGGCCGATGAAAAGGTTTATCAGTGCCAGTTAATGAAGGTTGAGAAGCATGAAGGTCAATTTAAAATCGTGAAAGCAATTGACCGGGAAGTTGAGATGCCGGTTAAGATTACGATTGTTTGCGGCGTTTCAAAGGGCGATAAGGCCGAAGAAATTGTTAAGAAGGGGACCCAGCTTGGAGCAGCCCGGTTTATCTTTTTAAACAGCCGCTATTCAGTTGCCCGGTGGAAAAATCAAAAGCAAGCCAAGAAAATCAAGCGATTGCAGACGATTGCGCTGAATGCAGCGGAACAGTCGCATCGAAATCACGTTCCAGAAGTTGAATGGGCGGATTCACTGGATGATGTGATTGCAATGAATGCGGATACCGCCTTTAAGGTCGTAGCGTATGAAGAATCGGCCAAGCAAGACGAAAAAACGGTTTTAGCGCAGGTTGCAATGCAGGCCCGCGAAAAAGGTTCAACCTCATTAGTAGCGTTTTTTGGACCGGAAGGCGGGATTGCTCCCGAAGAAATTAACCAGCTTACAGCAGCGGGGTACCAATGTGCTGGACTTGGACCGCGAATCTTACGGGCAGAAACCGCCCCGCTTTATTTACTCGCGGCGCTTTCCTTTGCTACGGAGTTGGAGTAGAATAATAACAAAGATTTGAATTGAAGAGGATTTATATGACTGACGAAAAAAAGACCTTTATTATTCGCATGCTGTGGTATTTGGTAGCAGCTGCAATTTTTGCATTGATCATTCCGATTATTTTTAATGTATGCAAGGCCAATGACGTAACAAAGATTGGCTTTGTTATGTTTGGCTTTGATATGATTTTTTCTGTCCTTGTCGGGTTATATGCCGGCAAGAACGATGACTCATGGATTCCATTATTGTTCTTCCCAATTTTATTTGTGATCACGGCGGGAAGCTTCTTTATGGGAATTTTACGGGTTGTTGCGGTAATCTACCTTGCAGCAAGCCTTTTAGCGTACGGAATAACGAAGAAATAATACAGGTGAGGCTGGCAACAGTCTCATTTTTACTATGATTTAAATTGAAACGGGTGAAGATGAATGGATAAAGAAGTGATTTGGACTGCTGACGATGTGATTCAAATGTGCAGTCAATATATGAATGAAGAACACGTTGAACTGGTAAAGAAGGCTTGCAAGTTTGCGACCTACGTCCACCGTGAACAAACCCGGCAGTCGGGAGAACCATACATTATTCATCCGATTCAAGTTGCGGGGATTCTAGCTGATTTGAAGATGGATCCTGAAACGGTTGCAGCCGGTTTTTTGCATGACGTTGTTGAAGATACAAACGTCACGCTGGGAGATATCGGCGAACTCTTCAACCACGACGTTGAAGTGATCGTTGATGGGGTCACCAAGTTAAGTAAGATTCGATACAAGTCACACCAGGAACAGTTGGCTGAAAATCACCGGAAACTGTTACTGGCGATGGCCAAGGATTTGCGGGTAATCATCGTTAAACTGGCAGATCGCTTGCACAACATGCGGACGTTGAATCATTTGCGGCCGGATAAGCAACGGCGGATCGCGAATGAAACGCTTGAAATTTACGCTCCATTAGCTGATCGGCTTGGAATCAATACGATCAAATGGGAGCTTGAAGATATTTCGTTACGTTACTTGAATCCGCAACAATATTACCGGATCGTTCATTTGATGGATGCTAAGCGGACGGAACGAATCAAGTATATCAACGAGGCGATTGAAGAGATCAAGGATGCTATTAAGGACTTGAACCTTGATTGTGAGATCTATGGGCGGCCGAAGCACATCTATTCGATTTACCGGAAAATGCGTGATCAGCACAAGCAATTCAGTCAGATTTATGACCTGTTAGCGGTGCGGGTCGTGGTCAAGTCAATCAAGGATTGCTATGCCGTCTTAGGGGCAATTCATACGCGGTGGAAACCAATGCCGGGACGGTTCAAGGATTACATCGCGATGCCGAAAGCTAACATGTATCAATCACTGCACACAACGGTTATTGGTCCGCAAGGCAAACCGTTTGAAGTTCAGATCCGGACTGAAGAAATGCACCGGGTAGCGGAATACGGGATCGCTGCACACTGGGCATACAAGGAAGGCAAGAAGAGTCCGGTCAAGGAAACCGCAACGGGTGACAAGCTGAACTTGTTTAAGGAAATCATCGAATTGCAAGATGAGGCGGCCAACGCAAAGGACTTCATGGAAAGCGTGAAGGGCGATTTATTTAGTGACCGCGTTTACGCCTTCACCCCGAAAGGCGATGTAACCGAGTTACCGAAGGGTGCAGGCCCACTTGATATGGCCTATGCGATCCACACGGAAATTGGGAATCATGCCACCGGCGCCAAGGTCAATGGCAAAATCGTTCCGTTGGATTATCAAATTAAAAACGGCGACATTGTCGACATTTTAACGTCAGCTAATTCCGCCGGCCCAAGCAATGACTGGTTGAAGTTAGTCCACACTAACCGCGCACGCAACAAGATCCGCAAGTTCTTCAAGAAACGCGACTACATTCAAAATCGGGAAAAGGGCCAAGAGATTTTGCATAACGCACTGGTTGAAGAAGGCTTTGATCCGCGTGAGGTTTTAACTGCCAAGAATATTCAGCGGGTGCTTGATAAAAAGCAACTCCCATCGGTGGATGAGTTGTACGCCGGAATCGGTTTTGGTAACCTGCAACCGTTGGGAATCGTGAACCTGCTGACAAAGGATATTCGGCAGCAGCGGGCAAACGAGCAACGCAAACAACAGGAAAAAGAGCTGCTTGAAGATCACAAGCAAATTGAAAATCCGGCGAAGGAAGCTCCACGAAGCGGGAAGAATAATGATCACATTTTGATTGCCGGGATCGATAATATGATGGTCCGGCTTAGTCGGTGTTGCAACCCGATTCCAGGTGATCAAATTGTGGGATACATTACGAAGGGCCGCGGAGTATCAATTCACCGCGTTGATTGTCCGAATGTTCAGGTTGAAAATGAAAATGGCAGCCGGTTGATCGATGTTTCATGGAACGGCTTGCCAAGTGAACATAAGCTATATGATGCAGAATTGAAGATTCAAGGCTATAATCGAACTGGATTATTAAGCGACATTTTGCAAATGGTCAATAATTCAACGAAGACGTTGAAGTCCGTTAACGGGAATGTTGACCATAATCAAATGATGGTGATCAGTATCGTGGTCGGCGTTCGCAATAAGGAACACCTGCAACGGCTGATCGACAACATCAAACGGGTACCGGACGTTTATCTGGTTGAACGTCCAATTCACTAAAGGAGATTATAAAATGAGAGTAGTTTTACAACGGGTCAAGTCCGCAAGCGTCACGGTTGACGACCAGGTGATTGGAAAGGTCGGCAAGGGTTACATGCTGTTAGTCGGCTTTACCCACGATGATTCGATCGAAGATATCGACTACATTGCGCGTAAAGTTGCAAATGCTAGGTTGTTTGCCGATGAAAATGGTAAAATTAACTTGTCAATTAAGCAGGTTCAAGGCGCAATTTTGTCGGTATCGCAATTTACCCTGTATGCCTCAACGAAGAATGGCAACCGGCCAGGGTTTGGGGCAGCGCAGAAGCCAGAATTGGCCAAGGAAAATTATCATTACTTTAATGAAAAACTCCGGTCATACGGCATTGAAGTTCAAACCGGTCAATTTGGAGCCGATATGGACGTGGCGCTGGTAAATGACGGACCGATAACGATCATTTACGACTCGAACCAAAAATAAGCGGAAAGAGTGACGATAATGTATCAAGAATTTTTTTGGGATTTTGACGGGACGCTGTACAACACGTATCCGGGCATGGTTGAAGCCTTTATGGATGTCTTTGAACAAAAGGGCGTCAAGCTTGATCAAGATGAAGTTTACCGGCACATGCGGCAAACTTCATTAGGAAAGACGTTTGCATACTACCGGATGCAAAATGACCTTGAAGAAGAACCAGAAGCATTGCGTGAAGAATATAATCCAATCGAAGCCAAATTAGAAGACAATATGAAGCCGTTTGACGGGGTTCAAGAAGTGTTGGCCAAGGTCGTTGCGAATGGCGGTCATAACTACTTAATGACTCACCGGAACAAGAGCTCATTGGAAATGTTAGCTAAGTTTGATTTGAAGAAGTACTTCACGGATGCGGTCACAGCTGAAAAGAAGTTTCCGCGGAAACCCAATCCAGCTTCATTAAACTCATTAGTTGAAAAGTACGACCTTGATCCGCAAAACTGTGTCATGGTCGGTGACCGGGTGCTTGATATTGCAGCGGCTCACAACGCTAAGATGAGCGGGATCTTATTTGATCCGGATGATCTGATTATTGAACCAGCATCACCGGAACACCGCATTCAAGATATGCATGATATTTTGAATTGGATTAAATAGGGAAAAGGAGGTTGTGACACAAGTCACAACCTCCTTGCTATATCTGCATAATCGGGTTCCAAAACAAACGAGCTATGTGGAAGTTCGAAAACCTCCGAATCTATGCTGGCGCGATTCGTTCGCTTTTCTGCTTCCACCACGCTCGTTTTTAATGTTTTGTCACACCTTCCTTTTTAATTTGGATCATCCGCGATCAACGCGTTTTCATCTTTGCCTTCAAAGTATAACTGCAAGCCTTTAACAACATCGCTCGTGACTTTATTTTGATAACTGCTGTCATCGATAAAGCTTAAATCACGGTCGGAATTGATATAGCCGCTTTCAAGCAAGACGGCTGGTTGGGTGTTGTCCCGTAAAACTAAGAAGTTCCCGAAATCAACGCCGCGGTTATCAAGTCCAAGGGAAGTTAGTTGACTGTTAATGTCCTTGGCTAACCGGAATGAGCCGTTATCTTTATGATAGTAGTACGTCGTGTATCCGCTAGCGCTGTTGTCCTGCGGTGACGAGTCAAAGTGGAAACTGATGAACGCATCGGCATGGACTTTTTCAGCCAGTTCAGGCCGCTTGCTTAAGCTGACGGTTTTGTCGCTGTCACGGGTCATGTAAACGCGCGCCCCGGCTTTTTTCAACTTGGATTGAAGTTGTTTAGCGTAGCGCAAGGTGAATGTCTTTTCTTCTTTCTTACCATTCGTTGACAAGGCGCCGGAATCCGCACCGCCGTGGCCGGCATCGATCACGATCGTGGCTTCAGAAAGATTATTAACTGGATTGTGATACTTCGAATTGATCATCCATGTTCCCATCCAACCGTACTGACCCTCATTCGTTTTCACATAGACCCAGTTGTATTTGTGTTTTAATACTTTGACCCGGCTGCCCTTTGCCAGGTCGCGGTCTTTATGCGCAAACACACTCGGTTGCTGGTAAAGTGCGGCATCTTCGGTTTCAATTGGCATCTGCTGCATGTAAGTAAAGGTCCGGTAACCTAAAAAGAGAGCAACTCCAATTAAAAGAATCCAAAGAAAGCCGAACGTATCCTCAACTTTTAACTGATTGTTTTCTTTCATAAATCAAATCTCCAAAGATATTATCAAATACCATATTAGCAAAATATTTTGACTTAGTGCAACTAA
>DWVG01000026.1 GCA_019120355.1 Candidatus Ligilactobacillus faecavium | reverse complement strand
CGTTGATAGCAACGATTTCCAAGTCATCTGAAACTTCAGCAATCCGACGGAATGCTAAACGGCCGATACGACCAAAACCATTAATACCTACTTTTGTAGTCATATTAATATTCCTCCTAAAAGGTAAATTTATACTTAAAGGAAATTAAGAATCCTTAATAACCCTCAACACTTTTGAATTATATCAGTAAAAATAAACGTATGCAAGCATATTCATCTTATAAGAGACTAAATATTTATTATCCCAGTAAAACGTTTTCGCTCAAGGGTTTTATTCTCTTAGTAAAGCGTGTACAATACTTATGCGTATAAAAAATTTGAATAGACTATGTTGCTAATAATTTTTTATTTTTATGAGTACAAAAAAAGAGGTTCAACCTTGAACCTCTTGATGAATGCGCCAACTGGGAGTCGAACCCAGATTACAAGAACCGGAATCTTGTGTGCGATCCATTACACTATCGGCGCATTACTTTATTATACTAACCTATTCACTATAAAATTGCAACAACTATTTTCAATCTGTGAGGAAAAAAATGGAAATTTCACAAAATTTGAAACAAAAACAACTGCAAAAGCTTGCAATGACGCAGCAAATGCAGCAATCGATCAAAATTTTAAAATCGACTAACGAAGAACTTACCAAATTGATCAAGCAACGCGAACTTGAAAATCCATTTATCGAAGTTCATGATTCACATCCGCAAAATTCTGAGACGGTCGATTTCACCAACTTAATCTCCAACCGACAACCATCGCTTGATGATTACCTGCTTGACCAGGTTCATCTCACGATGCGCAATACTCCGATCCGGACATTGGTGATCTACTTTATTGAAAATCTAGATGACAATGGTTATTTGAAACTTGATGTTGATCAAATGACCCACGACCGAAAATTTGATCCGACATTGGTTGCTGATGCGCTTACTCTCTTACATCAGCTTGATCCGCCCGGAATCGGGGCCCGCAACCTGCAAGAATGCCTTTTGCTTCAAGCTGAACTTGATCCTGATGCGCCCCAACTCGCAGTTCCAATTTTGCAAAACGACTTTGAACAGCTCGTAAATAAAAATTGGAATCAGATTGCAACTAAATATTCGATTACCGAAGATGATGCGGTTGCCATTTTGCAATATATTCAGACGCTTTCCCCCGCTCCAGGTTTAGGATACCAGCATCCCAACATCGAATACATCTACCCTGACCTGAAAGTTACGGTAAATAATGAAGTTCCCACGGTCACACTAGCCAAACATGCGTTACCGCAATTAACATTCAATCAAGAATATTTTGAAGAAATGAATCAATCAGCTGATCCGGCTGTTCAATCCTTTGTTAATCAGAAGAAGCGGGAATATGATCAGCTCGATAGTCAGATCAATCAGCGTGAAAAAACAATTTTATTGGTGGGGCAAGCAATTATTGCCCGCCAGCAAGAATTCTTTACGGATCCCACGCATCCGCTCAAACCGTTACTCTTGCGTGACATCGCTCATCAGCTTCAACTTCATGAATCGACCATTAGTCGGGCAGTCAACGGAAAATATTTAAAAACCGATTTCGGAACGTATGAACTGAAATCCTTCTTTACGACCGCTGCCCGCTATGCAGCTGATCAAGAATTAAGTACCGATTCAGTTCAACGAATGATTCAAGATTTAGTTGCAAACGAAGATCCGCACCATCCGCTTTCTGATCAAAAAATCGTCGCTCTTTTGACGAATAAGGAAATCAAAATCTCACGGCGGACAGTTGCGAAGTACCGTTCACAACTCGGGATTCCATCATCAAGTAAACGAAAGCAATAAAAAAAACATCATTGGCATTTCACCAATGATGTTTTTTATTATTCAACCGTGACACTCTTTGCAAGGTTCCGCGGTTTATCAACATCATATCCGCGTTGTTCACTTGCATAGTAAGCAAGTAACTGAGCGGGGATAATTGCAACCAATGATGTTAATAACGGGTGAACCGTTGGCAAGATGATTTGGTCGGCATCCTTTGCTAAATCCTTTGAAACAATTGAAATCACGTTTGCACCCCGGGCAACAACTTCTTCTTCATTACTCCGTGTGTGTGATGCAATCGCATGGTCGGTGATAATTGAAATTACCGGCGTTCCTTCTTCGATCAAAGCAATCGTTCCGTGTTTCAATTCTCCGGCAGCAAAGCCTTCCGTTTGAATATATGAAACTTCTTTCAACTTCAATGCTGCTTCAATTGCTGTATCGTAGTCAATTGCCCGGCCAATGTAAAATGCGTTTCGAGCCTTTGCAAGGTACTTTTGCGCAAGCTTTTCAATGTCGTGCTTTTCATCAACCAATTCTTGCATTCCGTTTGCAACAATTGATAATTCCTTCCGCACATCAAAGTCTTTGGCTTCTTGGTATCCCATGTCGACCCCAAGTGCCTTTGCCAACAAAGCTTCAACTGCAATTTGAGCAGTGTATGCCTTCGTTGAAGCAACCGCAATTTCTGGACCAGCATACAATAACAAGGTATACGTTGCTTCCCGTGACAACGTTGAGTTAGCGACGTTAGTGATCGTTAAGCTTGGATAGCCAGCTTCATTAACCTGTGTTAAAACTTGATGACTATCTGCGGTTTCACCACTTTGAGTCAAGAAAATGAAGAATGGCTTCTTTGACAACAATGGTTGGTTGTAAGCAAATTCAGAAGCAACATGCACTTCAGTTGGGATCTTGGCGAATTTTTCGAACAATTCATGTCCAACCAAACCAGCATGGTAACTTGTTCCGGCAGCCACAATGTAAAGCCGATCAGCATCTTCGATCGCATTGATCAAATCTTGGTCGATCTTCATTGAGCCGTCTTCATTTGTGTATTCTTGAACTAACTTGTGCATTACTGCTGGCTGTTCATCAATTTCCTTCAACATAAAGTGTTCATAAGCACCTTTTTCTGAAGCACTTGCATCTTCATCAACGTGGAACGTCTTCCGTTCAACTGGTTGACCATCTGCATCTTGAATCTTAATTTCGTCTGCAGTTAATTCAACAATTTCGCCATCATGCAATTCAATGAAATCATGCGTAACGTTTAACATTGCCATTGCGTCTGAGCAGACAACGTTGAAACCATCGCAAACCCCGATCAATAATGGACTCTTTTTCTTGGCAATGTACAACGTTTCCGGATTTTCACGATCAATCATCAAAATTCCGTAAGTTGAACCATCATCTAAAACGCTGATCGTCTTCTTGAATGCTTCAAGCGTTGACATACCTTCCTTAGCAAAATGACCGACTAATTGAACGATCACTTCAGAGTCTGTTTCGCCAGCAAACTTAACTCCTTGGAGATATTCTTCCTTCAATTCCTTAAAGTTTGTAATCACTCCATTGTGAACAAGGTAAAAACGACCGTCTTCTGAAACATGCGGGTGAGCATTAGCTTCACTTGGAATTCCGTGTGTTGCCCACCGTGTATGAGCAACCCCGATCGTTCCGTGAACGTCATCGCCGATCTTCTTTTCAAGTTCTGAGATACGGCCCTTTGTTTTAATTAAATAATCATTTCCTTTTTCATCATTAACGTAAATTCCAGCTGAATCGTATCCCCGGTATTCCAACTTTTTTAATCCGTGAATCAACAATTCAACTGCGTTGTCGTTTCCGACTTCACCGACAATTCCACACATAATGTTATCCTCTTTCTATTGATCAATTTAAGATTTTTATAATTGGTATAGATTGATTTAAAATGATATTAATCAATGCAACTAATAATATATCCATGTTTTCATTAAATGTCAAACATAAAATTGATTATTGGTATAGGACTATACCAATGTCAAAAGAGAATAAAAAAGAGGATGCGACCTTTGTCACATCCTCTTAGCATTCAATCGGTTATTACCGCCGAATGTTTTGCCGGATTTCAGCTTTCAAGAATAATTTTGTAACGTCAGCTTCAATATCAGCAACCATCCGTTCAAACATTTCATAACCATCTGCTTGGTATTCAACTAATGGATTCAATTGACCATATCCCCGCAATCCAATTGATTGCCGCAATTGATCCATTTCATCAATGTGGTTTGTCCAGTGGTCATCAACGACCCGCAAGATAACAACCTTTTCAAATTCAAGCATTTGAGCTGGATCGTTTAATTGTTTTGCTTTGCCTTGATAGTTTTCTTCTGCAAGATCCATCAAGTAGTCTTGGATTTCTTCCGGTGTCTTGCCGGCAAAATCGTTGACCGTGATGCTGCCTTCTTTAACCATGTTAGCTTCTGCAAATTCAACTAAGCCGTCCAAGTCCCATTCAGCCTTGTCACCCTGAGTCCGAACTTCAACGGCGTGTTTAACCGTCCGGCGAATCATTGGCATAATAACGTCTTTCAAACTCTTATCTTCAAGAATGACTTCTTGACGCTGCTTGTAAATGACTTCCCGTT
>DWVG01000025.1 GCA_019120355.1 Candidatus Ligilactobacillus faecavium | reverse complement strand
TGTCAGACAAAAGTTTGACGAATGCCATGATTGGATTTGGTTTCTTTCCGTTTTGAGCAATGTCTTTCAAATCTTCAGTTGAAGCTTCCTTAACACCTGTTTCCTTTACAAAGTAATCATAAACATTATTAACATCCCCAGGGCCGATAATAATTTGATATTGGCCGTTTTGTTTGAATGTTCCTTTAACATCATCGTTATCGTCTAAAGCTGCTTGATCAACCTTAGAATCATCTTTTAAGACTAACCGAAGCCGGGTTGCACAGTGAGCTGCAGCAACCACGTTGTCTTTTCCGACAGCTTTAACAACTTCAGATGCGACTTTCTTGTGATCCATGGTGATTCCTCCTTGATTTTTATTTTTGTGAAAACGTTTTATCTTCCTGAGTACATTTATAATGATAGCGCATTCTCAGAATATGTCAATCGTTTATCACAAAATAAATTAGTATTTTTTGAAAGCGAAAACAATATTGATATATAAGTAATTTATTCATGGTAATCGATTGACACACTTTGCGAATTTATTTATCATAAAAATGAATTTAATAGTAATTAATAAAAACATTACTTCAATGAAAGAAGGCTCATTCATGGAATGGACAACTGAAAAAAGATATTTACCATATAACAAGTGGGATGCGGAAACACTACTTGACCTGCAAGCCCAAGCCGACCGGTCACAATCGCAACTCCACTATCACATTCGGCCAAGCTCCGGCTTACTGAACGACCCGAATGGTTTTTCATATTTTAACGGCGCCTGGCACGTATTCTACCAACAATATCCGTTTGGCCCGGTTCACGGATTAAAGTCATGGCATCACATGAAATCAGCTGATTTAGTTCATTGGGAAGACATGGGGTTAGCTGTCAAGCCCGATACTCAATTCGACAGTCACGGAGCATATTCAGGTTCCGCAACCGTGATCAGCGATAAATTATTCTTAATGTACACCGGAAATGTCCGCGATCAAGATTGGGTTCGGCATTCCTACCAAAACGGGGCCTGGATGGATCAAGACGGTAACATTGAAAAGTTATCCCGGCCGTTGATCGAAGCCCCTAACCATGTTACGGAACACTTTCGCGACCCGCAAATTTTAAAACGTGGCGATAAATACTATGCAATTTTAGGAGCTCAAGATAAAGAAACTGAAACTGGTAAAATCGCCATCTTCAGTGCTTCTGATTTAACTGGTAAATGGACTGACCTTGGATACGTCAACTTTACCGATAAGGACATGGGCTATATGATCGAATGTCCAAACTTAGTTTTTGTTGATGATCAACCCGTTTTGATTTTCTGTCCTCAAGGATTAGACAAGAAAATCACTTCTTATGAGAATATTTATCCAAACATGTATGTTGCCGGCAGCAAATTCAAGTTTGATGCTGCTAAGATGACAACAACTCAAAATGCCCCCATCAACTTGGACGATGGCTTTGACGTTTACGCTACCCAAGCATTTAATGCGCCGAATGGAAAAGCTTACGCAATCAGCTGGGTTGGCCTTCCCGACGTTGCATATCCAACTGACAATGAAAACTGGGCAAACTGCTTAAGTCAAGTTAAGGAACTTTCACTTAAAAACGGGCGGTTGATCCAACGGCCAGTGGCTGCAATGGGGACTTTGCGGCAAGCTGGACATCTGATTCGAACCGAAAAAGTCATTGATGGTCGTCAAGTTGTTGAAAGCCACGCTGGCCAACAATATGAATTGAAAATTACCGTTGCTCGAAATCAAAACGGAACTTTGCACCTTGCAGGAAACCACACCGTTGATCAAAGTTTGCAACTCAACTTTAATACTGGGAAAGATGCTTTCTTTGAAATTGACCGTTCAAAGGCTGGCCAAACGTTCAATGAAAAATTCGGTGTGACCCGGAAGATCCGCCTTCCTGAGAACCAAGACCTTGACCTTGATATTTTCATCGATCATTCATTAGCCGAAGTCTTCATTAATAACGGCGAACACGTAATGACATTGCGCTACTTTGCCGATCAAAAAAATGATAAAATTGCACTTACAGGAAAGGATTCATTAAACTACTATGGAACTTTCTGGAATTTAGCAGATATGTAATTAAAGAGGATAACTTATGCGGCCAAAATTAACGGATGTTGCCAAAAAAGCAGGGGTCTCACCAACCACTGTTTCACGTGTAATCAATAATTATGGATATTTAAGCGAAAAAACCAAAAATAAGGTTTACCAGGCGATCCAGGAATTAAACTACCGCCCCAATTCACTAGCTCGTTCCCTTCAAGGAAAGCAAACCAATTTGATTGGCGTGATCGTTCCTGATATTATCAATCCATTTTTTGCCGAGCTTGTTAGTTCGATTGAAAAAGAACTCTTTAATAAGGGATATAAAATGATTCTTTGCAACGCGAACTATGACAGCCGCAAAGAACAGGAATACCTTCAAATGCTGATTGCCAACCAGGTTGATGGAATCATTACCGGAACCCACAACCTAGATATTGAAGAATACAATAAGGTTGGCTTGCCAATCGTTTCCTTTGACCGGACCTTATCAGAAAATGTCCCAATTGTAAGCTGTGACAATTATCAAGGAGGTTGTTTGGCGACTGAAGAACTTTATCAAGCAGGATGTCGGCACATCGATTACTTTGGGAATCCGCAATCAATTGCCAACCCGACTAATCAACGGTTAAAAGCATACGAAGATACGATTCAAAAGTTTGGTTTGAAAGCCCACGTTCACGCTGTTCGCTTTTCAGAATCGCCGACGTTAAAAGCCGTTTCAGTCCGGCAACTGCTTGAACAGCACATTGCTGATGGAATCTTCTGCTCGGATGATTTAACTGCGTTGTTAGTTTTACAAGAAGCTCAAAAGCTCAACATTCATGTTCCAACGCAGTTGAAAGTTATTGGTTTTGATGGGACAAAACTCAATCAGACCTATCACCCTGAACTTTCAACGATCGTTCAACCAGTGAAGGAAATTGCTGAATTACTGACTGAATTATTATGCAAACGAATTGAAAATCCTGATTTTAAAACGGAAACTAATCAATTTAAACTCCCCGTCAAAATTCTTCGAAGCAAGACAACGGCTCATTAAAATGCAAAAAAGGCCGGTGACATCAAAGTCACCGGTCTTTTTCTCTGCTTCTAAATCTTAGTAAATTGTAACCTTATCAGCGTTCATGTTTTCTTCTGTAAATTGAACGCTCTTCATTTCAAAGTCGTCGAAACGGTTGTAGTAGTATGTGTTTGTCTTGGTTGAGAAGCAACCTGTGTAAACAGTGTATTCATCTTTACCTTGTTCATTGATGACACTTCCGTCAACCATTGCAACGGACTTCAAAATGTTGAAGAACTTCGCAACGTTTGCCTTTTCACCGTCAACTGTTGGGTAACTTGCATTTAAGTAAGCAACCTTTACGAACCGTGAAGCAGGGATGCTGTCGCCTGGTAAGCCTAAACTACCTGTCCCAACACCTAATGGACGAATTTCTTGACCGTTCCAGTCATGCGTTGTTGCATCGTTTGGTGTTAAACCTGCATAGTTGTTAAGGTTTGTCATGTGCCATGGATAATCAGGGTTGTTTGTCAAAACGCCAACGTGGTTATCATAAACCTTAAGGCCGTCCTTTGTTTGTTCAACAACAACTGATTCTTTCTTGTCGCTGATGATCCAGTGTAATGGAGCAACTGGCATTTGAGGTGCAAATGGAGCATCAACTAAGTTCAAGTTTGCTAAGCCCTTCTTAGCTTCTTCAACGGTATCGAATTCTTCCATCAACCATAACATAAATTCGTATGGTGCCATGTTTGTCTTGCCATCAACTGGCCCTTCTGTAAAGTGAGCATAGCGTGGGAAGTTTAATCCCGCAATTCCAAGACCGTTTTCGTTGATGCAGTCAAAGTACATTGGGTAGTCGCCAGCCATGATTCCCATTCCGATAATTGCCTTTGTTGTCTTGCCATTTTCCAAGAACTTGTATGGTAATTCATAGTTTCTTGGTGTTACGATAACCTTTTCGCCGTATGATGATTCAACATCCAAGTTACGGCCAAAATATAAGTTACCTTCTGAATCATTAAAACGTAAACCTGTACACATAATAATGTCTCCCTTCAAAATTCACTTATCAACTACTATATAAATAGTTTATCATTCACTAAATTGAAAATTCTAATATTATGACTCGTATTTAAAGAATCATTAGTCTTAAAACAATAAGCCGTAGAATACAGCCTCATATCCTACGACTTACTGATTTTTAAAAATTAATTGTTTTGCTTGTTCATTAAAGCTTTTTGCATGCCTTTAATCTTTACAACTGAAACGATCAAAAGAATGAATCCAACAACAACGCATGCCATCATTACATACCATGCAACGGTGAAGCTTGCCATGCCCTTGATGATTCCAAATAATGGAGCACCGATTGCAAAACCAATAGCGTATGCTAAACCAACAAGTCCAAGCATAACTCCTTCATCTTTAGAACCAAACAAGTCTTTAGCCATGAAGGCAGGACCTGACATGTAACTAAATACGGCTAAACCACAGAAGATTGCGTATGCAATTCCGGCAACTTTACTTGCGTGACTGCCGAATGGTTGGAAGCTGACGAAAATCATCATTCCGATTGATAATACGTACATTACAGCAGCGTATGTCATTGCCTTGGCAGTTCCTAATTTATCAAATAAGATCCCACCAGTAACGTTACCGATTAAGCAACCGAAGCCGTACATCATTCCGATTGTTCCAACAACACCGAAGCTTAACTTTGTATCTAAGAATGCAGCGTAGTCTTCGTTCAATGAAGCCAAACCAATTCCGATGATTAAGAAACCGATACTGAAGATCCAGAACCATGGCATCTTCATAACTTCTTTAGAAGTCCAGCCTTCGAATTCCTTAGCCTTTGCTTCTGCAGCAGCCTTCTTAGCTTCTTCAAGTTCAGCCTTTGTAGCAACGATTTCGTTGTCCTTAGGTGTCCGGATGAAGAATGTAATAATTAAACCAATTACAAACAATGCTACGGCAAAAATAAAGAATGGAGCCATTGATTCAAGGTGACCAGTCTTTGTTCCGCCAACCATGTACTTAGCTAAAAGTTTTTGAGTAAATGGTTGTAAGAAGATGTTACCGATTGAACCACCACAGAAGGCAACCCCCAAAGCAGTTCCACGGCCTTTACCTGGGAACCAGTGGTTGATTACCCAAGGAACACCCTGGCCTGAGAAGAATGTTGAACCGATCATACATAAAATCGCAGCACCGTAAAATTCTGGTAATTTTGAACTAATTCCAAAAATTACATATGCTAATGCTGAAATGATGATCCCTGCCATATACATTACTTTAAAGTTAACCTTAGCTAAACCTTTACCAATAAATGGTGAAGCAACTGAAGCTGCAACCGCACCAAATGTAAAGATCAAGGTGTATGATGCTAAGCTAAAGTGAAATGTATTAACAAGCGGGTGAACAAATAATGGTTGAATGTTTTGTGCAATCCCATAAGGAATGGCTTGCGTAAACATACAAAGAAAAATCATGAAATACTTATAAGCGTTACTTACAGGTTTCTTTTCGCTTACTGTATCCATAATGCAAACCCTCTTTCTAAAAATAAAAAATATAATTGCAATAAAACTTAATGGATATTTACATTTTGTCAAATTTATAACGATTTGATATTACCAAAATATCCTAAGTCCCATCTTTAACAAACGCTATTATTGCACAGTTACCGAGGAGCGTCAAAAATTAAGACTTGTTAAATTGATAAGTTTTAATTAATTTGTAACAATTATATTAAATCGTTTCGTTTGAAAGAGGTTACATATCGAACTATTATTTGATGGAATTATTTGTTTTTCAGTTTTAAAATAGTGACTTTTTCATCATTATAAGTTACTAAAATTCTTATGATAATTAAATGAATTGAAGGTTAATTATATTAACTCTTTTTTATTTAATGTAAGGATTTCATTAATT
>DWVG01000024.1 GCA_019120355.1 Candidatus Ligilactobacillus faecavium | reverse complement strand
TCAAGTAACTCATTAACTTGCGGGTTTTGGAAATATGTAACCACGCTTTCCGCAATGGTCTGCCCCACCGTTTTGATTGCTGCGATTTCATCGATCGTTGCCTTTTTAATCGCATCCATCGTCTTAAAATGTTGGGCAATCAGGCGGGCCGCCTTTGCTCCAACGTGCCGAATCCCTAAACCGAATAACAACCGCTCCAAAGAATTATGCCGGCTATTATCGATGGCCGTTAGTAAATTATTGGCTGACTTATCCTTAAACTTATCAAGTTGCAACAGTTCTTCAAAATTAAGCTGATAAAGATCTGCCACATCTTGAACTAGTTTCCGCTCATACAGTTGGGCAATGATTTTGGTTCCTAATCCTCGGATATCCATTGCGTTTCGAGAAGCAAAGTGTGTCAAACTTTCCTTAACCTGTGCTGGACATTTGGGGTTGATACACCGTAATGCCACTTCATCATCGAGATGAACAAGCGGAGCATGACATTCCGGACATTCGGTCGGAATTGAATACGGTTGCGAATCCGCCGGCCGTTTTTTTAAAACAACGGTTGCCACTTCGGGAATAATATCCCCGGCCTTAAACAGTTTTACGGTATCGCCGATCCGAATATCCTTTTCCTTAATATAATCCGGGTTATGAAGCGAAGCCCGGCTAACCGTTGTTCCAGCTAATTGAACCGGATCCATCACAGCTGTTGGCGTAACAACCCCCGTTCGACCAACCGTCCATTCAATTTGATGAACAACAGTTTCCTGTTCATCCGGCGGGAATTTATAGGCGATCGCCCACCGCGGAACTTTCACGGTATTTCCAACCTCTTCATGAACTTTAAATGGATTAGCTTTAATTACGATGCCATCAATATCATACGGCAACGATGTCCGTTTTTGCTGATATTCATCAATGTAAGCCCGAATCTCATCCATATTATGAGCAACCCGGTAATCAGGATTAACTTTAAAGCCCCACGAACGCATCTTTTGAAGGGCTTCGCTTTGCGTTGTCACCCCGAATTTTTCCGGTTCCATCAAGTAATAAATAAACGTACTTAACTTCCGTTCAGCGGTGATTCGACTATCAAGCTGCCGCAATGAGCCAGCAGCCGCATTTCGGGCATTGGCGAAAATCTGTTTTCCTTGTTCTTCTTGACGCTGATTAAGTTCGACAAATGATGCTTTCGGCATGTAACATTCGCCCCGGACCTCAACATCAACCGGTTCCGATAATTCAAGCGGAATCGCATTGATCGTCTTTAAGTTTTGGGTAATGTCTTCGCCGATTTGACCATTGCCCCGGGTCGATCCTTGAACAAATTTGCCATTGCGGTAAACAAGGGAGATTGCTAATCCATCGATCTTTAATTCACAATTGTAATCAATTTGCTGATGAACTGTTTGATCAAGATTAGCAACAAAATCCGCGAGTTCTTCCTTGGAAAAAACATCGCCTAACGAAAGCATTGGGATTTCATGCCCAATTTTTTCAAATCCGGTTAAAACCTGGCCTCCGACCCGTTGCGTTGGCGAATCAGGAGTAATCATTTCCGGATGAGCCTTTTCTAAATTCACTAACTCCTGATATTTCTGATCGTAAACATCATCCGGAACACTGGGATTATCAAGTGAATAATATTCACGCGACCATGTATTTAATTGTGACCGCAGCTCATCAAATTGCTGCTGAAGTTTTTCATCTGCCACAAACTTCACCCTCTTTATTTTTTCGTGATCGGTGCGAAAGCCGCTAATAATCGCTTAATTCCTTGATCTTTGAATGCAATATCAAGTTCCATATCTTCACCGCTGCCGGTCACCTTCACAACCGTACCTTCGCCCCAAGCCTTGTGCTGTACCTTATCGCCAACCTTCCAGCTCTTCTTATCTGCCCCAGTTCCTTGAGGACGGTCGACCGTTCCTGCCGGCTTCCGGTAAACAGGAGTTTTCCGAGCAAATGGTGCATTTGTTCGCCGTACTGCTGAATTTCCTGAACTAATATAATTTGCGCCTTCATTTTCAAAATGCAGCAAGTTATCGCCAATTTCAGTAATAAAGCGTGAAGCAGCGTTGATTTGCCGTTTTCCGTATAACATCCGTGATAAGGCATTTGTAATATATAATTCTTGCTGGGCCCGCGTAATTCCAACATACGCAAGTCGCCGTTCTTCTTCTAATTCATCTTCATCCATTTGGGCTCGTGAAAGCGGGAAGATTCCTTCTTCCATTCCCATTAAGAAAACAACTGGGAATTCGAGCCCCTTGGCCGCATGCAACGTCATTAACGTTACTTCATTCGAATCATCCACGTCATCCTGGTCAGATACTAAAGCTAAGTCTGCAAGGAAATCTGCAAATGGATCACTTTCTTCATCTTCAGGCTGCCATTGGGCATCGAATTGTTTCGTAACCGTTAAGAATTCATCTAAGTTTTCAAGCCGGCTTTGATTTTCAAGTGACTTCGTTTTTTCTAACTCTGCCCGGTAACCGGTCATTTCAAGAATATCTTCCGTCAATTCCGTAACGCTTTCTTTTTCTTCAAGGTCATGCAATTTACGAATCAGTTGGGCAAATTTTTGCAGCTCATTGACTGCTTTTCCCTTTATTTCAGTTAATGCTACGTTTTCGGCAGCCTCTTCAAGGGAAATTCCATGAAGATCGGCAAAATCTTGAAGTTTTTGCATGCTAGTCGCGCCAATTCCGCGTTTCGGCGAATTAACAACCCGCTCAAAACTCAGTGAATCTTGAGGATTAGTTGCAAGCCGTAAATATGCTAAAACGTCAAGGATTTCCTTCCGTTCATAGAATTTATGAGCGCCAACTAATTTGTATGGGATATTAGCTTTTACAAATGTTTCTTCGATTTTCCGTGATTGGGCGTTTGTCCGGTATAAAATTGCAAAATCACGGTATTGACGGCCTTTTTGCTGCATTTGCTCCTTAATGGCCTTAACGACAAAGTAAGCTTCATCACTATCGGTATTGCCCCGATAATAATGGATCTTTTCGCCTTGCGCGTTTTCTGTCCATAACGTCTTCGCTTTCCGGTTGACGTTATTTTCAATTACCTTATTCGCCGCTTCCAAGATGGTTTTAGTTGACCGGTAATTTTGTTCCAGCTTGATGACCGTTGCATCCGGATAATCTTTTTCAAAATTCAAAATGTTTTCCATGTTGGCCCCACGCCATCCGTAAATACTCTGATCAGCATCCCCGACAACACACAAATTCCGGTTGGCTTTGGCTAACATGTTAACTAATTCGTATTGAGCTTCGTTTGTATCCTGATATTCGTCAACGTGAATATATTTAAATTTGCGTTGATAAAACTCAAGGACCGCTGGCGCTTCCTTAAAAAGATCGATCGTCTTCATGATCAAATCATCAAAATCCATCGCTTGATCTTGTTGCAACCGGTCTTGATACTCAACGTAGGCCTTGGCTACAAGATCTTCGAACATTCCGCTTGCTTGTTTTTGATACTGTTCTGGAGTCAATAAATCGTTTTTAGCATTTGAAATGGCACTTAAAATTGCCCGCGGATTATATTTTTTCGGGTCAATGTTCAAATCTGCCATAATGTGTTTCATCAACGTCCGCTGTTCGCTTGAACTGGCAATCGTGAATCCGCGATTATAACCGATTTTTTCACCATCGCGCCGTAAAATCCGGACACAAAGAGCATGGAAAGTTGATACCCAAATTTCTTCCGCACCTTCACCAATCAATTTATCGATTCGTTCCCGCATTTCACGGGCCGCTTTATTAGTAAAGGTAATTGCAAGGATGTTCCACGGGTTAATTCCCTTTTCTTCAATCAGATAAGCTACCCGATGAGTCAGCACCCGGGTCTTGCCGCTTCCTGCACCGGCCATTACTAACAACGGTCCTTCCGTTGTTTGAACAGCTTCCGCTTGTTTATCGTTCATCTTTGCTAGTAAATCCATCACAGCCAATTCATTTCCTCCTATGCAAGCTACAATCAAATTTTATTATATCAAAATCAGTCTTACTTTTTAAGGTAAAAAAGGCAAAGAGACTGGCGTCTAAAGCAATCGCTTTCGCTGATTTGCTCTAGATGTTCAGCCTCTTTAATTTACTTAAAATCCTAAATTTTGTTATCCCATATTCCGGTCGATTCAACCTGTTCGCGCACAGTTTCAATCGTCGGTCCTAGCGCCAGCAAATATCCTTCCGTATCATGCACTCGCATTGAGAGCGGATAACGGAAGAAATTGTAATACCAGTTATCTTTAAGCACCCACTGTGTCCGAAGATCGTCCTGATCCTGGCTTTCAATCGTAATTGCCACTGTTGGTTCCATCAGTTCAGTCTCTACAAGCGGCATTTGAGCTAAGGCCCGTAGATGCTGTTCAAACATCGTAACGTTCGTTGCCTTATCAAAAACATAGCCGCTCGCATGTAATCCCGGGACGACCCGTTTAACGTAAATTGCACCACTTTCAGTTAGGAAGAAGGCAATTTCCATCGTTCCGACGTAGTTTAAATTTTTCGCAATCTTATCAGCTAACCGCCGAACTTCAGCTTCAACATCATTACTGATCATTGCTGGAACCAGTGATTCATGGAGAACATGGTCATGATAAATATTTTCAATTACCGGGAAGAAGTTGATCGTTCCCTTTGCATCTTTTGTTAACACAACTGATAATTCCTTGGTATATGGGATCCATGATTCAAGGATGTATGTTCCCATGTCAATGATGTCAGCACATTTAGCAATGTCTGATTGTTTGCGAATGATCTGTTGATGGGCTTTACCAAGTCCTTTTTGAATTGGCTTTAAGACACACGGATAACCAATCGACGTTACTGCTTGATAAACATCGTCAAGGTTGACGATCGTGGCATACGGGGCAATGTTAACATTCAATTGTTCAAAGAAAGCCCGTTCAAGCAACCGGTCTTGCATGTATTCCAACGCATCGGTCCCCTGCGGAACTGATGTATATTGGGCAATATATTTAATTACTTCTGAATTGACGTGTTCCGATTCATACGTCACAACGTCGCACCGTTGAGCAAAGCTTTGAAGTTTTAGTTTGTCATTCATCTTGCCAACGATCCGAACATCGGCTTCAGCCAAAGTCGGACTTTCTTCATATCGGCTGTACGCCACAACCTTATATCCCATTTTTTTGGCAGCCCGCGCTAACATAATTCCATTTGGAC
>DWVG01000023.1 GCA_019120355.1 Candidatus Ligilactobacillus faecavium | reverse complement strand
TTCGTAGAAATGAAAAGGCATTTTACTAAGTAAATAATTTGTTTTAAAGGAGCATGATTTATCATGGAAAAGAAAGATTTTCACGTAATTGCAGAAACAGGAATTCACGCACGCCCAGCTACATTATTAGTTCAAACAGCTAGCAAGTTCAGTTCAGACATTACATTAACTTACAACGACAAGTCAGTTAACTTAAAGTCAATCATGGGTGTTATGTCATTAGGTGTTGGTCAAAACGCTGACGTAACAATTTCAGCAGATGGCGCTGACGAAGCAGACGCAATCGCTGCAATTGATGAAACAATGAAAAAGGAAGGCTTAGCTGAATAATGTCAAAGGTACTTAAGGGGATTGCTGCAAGTGACGGGATTGCAACCGCTGAGGCATACATGCTTGTAGAACCGGATTTATCTTTTGATAAGAAAACAAATGAAAATCCTGATGAAGAAATTCAACGGTTACACTCAGCAATTGATGTTTCTAAAAAAGAACTTGAAACAATCAAAGAAAAAGCAAAAGAAAATTTAGGTGAAGAAGAAGCAGAGGTTTTCGAAGCTCACCTGACAATTTTGTCTGATCCGGAAATGATCGGCCAAATTGAAACTAAGATCAATGACGAAAAAGTCAATGCAGAATCAGCATTGAAGGATGTAACTGACACATTCATTTCAATGTTTGAAGCAATGGCCGATAATGCATATATGCAAGAACGGGCTGGCGATATTCGCGATGTTACAAAGCGGGTATTAAGCCACTTATTAGGGGTAACGCTTCCAAGCCCAGCATTGATCGACAAAGAAGTTATTATTGTTGCACATGATTTGACGCCATCAGATACTGCTCAACTTGATCGGCGTTACGTTAAGGGATTTGTAACTGATATTGGTGGTCGGACGTCACACTCAGCCATCATGTCACGGACATTGGAAATTCCTGCCGTTGTTGGTTCAGAGTCAGCAACTGAAGACATCCATGAAGGTGATCAAGTAATTATTGACGGGATTCATGGTGAAGCAATTGTAAAGCCTTCTGCTGATGAAGTTCATGAATATGAACAAATGGCAAAGGACTTTGCTGCTCAAAAAGCTGAATGGGAACAATTAAAGAACGAAAAGTCAGTTACTGCTGACGGTAAAGAAGTTATTTTAGCTGCTAATATCGGAACTCCTCAAGATGTTGAAGGAGCAAATGATAATGGTGCTGAAGCAGTTGGTTTATTCCGTTCTGAATTCTTATACATGGATGCTTCAGAACTTCCAAGTGAAGATGATCAATTTGAAGCTTATAAAGAAGCTCTTGAAGGTATGAATGGCAAGCAAGTTGTTGTTCGGACAATGGATATTGGTGGGGACAAGAAATTGCCTTACCTTCCATTACCTGATGAACAAAATCCATTCTTGGGTTATCGGGCAATTCGGTTATGCTTAGACCAACAAGAAATCTTTAGAACACAACTGCGGGCTTTATTGCGGGCATCGAAGTACGGTAAGTTAGCAATCATGTTCCCAATGATCGCAACTGTTCAAGAATTCAAAGATGCAAAGGCAATTTTTGAAGAAGAAAAGGCTGCGTTAGTTGAAAAGGGTGTTGAAGTTGCTGATGATATTCAAGTCGGAATGATGATGGAAATTCCAGCAGCTGCAATGATTGCTGATAAATTAGCAAAATATGCAGACTTCTTCAGTATTGGAACAAATGACTTGATTCAATACTCAATGGCGGCTGACCGTGGAAATGAACGAGTTTCATACCTTTACCAACCAACTAATCCATCAATTTTACGGCTTATTAAGAACATTATTGATGCATCCCACAAAGAAGGCAAATGGACGGGAATGTGCGGTGAAATGGCTGGCGATCAAACGGCAGTTCCGTTGTTACTTGGCCTTGGCTTAGATGAATACTCAATGAGTGCAACTTCAATTTTGAAGACACGGAGCTTCATCAAGAAACTTTCAACTGAAAAGATGAAAGAACTTGCTAATAAGGCGCTCGACTGCGAAACTGAAGCTGAAGTTCAGGCCTTAGTTAAGAAATATACAAAATAGTCTATTAAATTGAATAAAAGGGTTGCGTTAAGGGCAACTCTTTTTTGTTCGTAAAAATTTCATTAGAATCGCGATAAAATTGCGAATCAGTGGCATATTTTTAACAAAGCTTGCGTTGAAAATCATGGGTGAAAATAATATAATAAACACTGACTAATTGAAATGCGAGGGATGCTCGTGAATATTGGAATATTTACGGATACATACTATCCTCAAGTTAGCGGTGTCGCAACTTCAATTAAGACGTTACGGGAACAGTTAGAACGTCAAGGTCATAGTGTATATATCTTTACGACGACTGACCCGGGAGTTGATAAAAACATATATGAACGTAACGTATTTCGATTTACAAGTATTCCGTTTGTTTCATTTACAGATCGAAGAATTGCGATTCGGGGTGCTCATCGAGCGTTGCATGTTGCGCAAGCCGTGAAGCTTGATATTATTCATACACAGACTGAATTTTCATTAGGAGTAATGGGAAAATACGTTGCTCGCAAGATGAATATTCCGTGTGTCCATACGTATCACACGATGTATGAAGATTATTTACATTATATTGCGAATGGAAAGCTGCTTAAACCGGTTCATGTCAAACAGATTTCGCGTTCGTTTTTACAAAATATGAATGGGATTATTGCTCCGAGTGAACGGGTATTAACAACGCTTCGGGGTTATGGAGTTACTGAACCAATTACAGTGATTCCGACGGGGGTCGATCTAGCTAAATTCAGTAAAGCGGATCAGGTTGATTATCGTAAAAAGTATGCGATTGCGGCTGATACTCCGTTATTATTAACGTTAAGCCGGTTAGCGTATGAGAAGAATATTGATCAGTTGATCGATGCGTTCGTCAGAATCAAGGAGCAACTTCCAGCAGCTAAACTGATGATTTGCGGTGATGGTCCAGCTCGTGAAGATCTCGAAAATCAAGTTAAACAGCTTCACTTAACGGGAAGTGTGATTTTTACAGGCGAAATCAGTAATGATCAGGTTCCACATTATTATCAAATGGCTAATTTGTTTGTTTCAACGTCTGTTTCTGAATCTCAGGGGCTGACTTATAATGAGGCGCTTGCTTCAGGACTTAAAGTTGTAACAACGCACAGTCCGTATACTGATGAATTGTTGGATCAGGTTTGCTTAGGAAAGACATATTCAACCATTGATGAATTTGTGAATGATGTCGTTGAGTATTTAAAATATCCGGAAAAATATCGTAACGAGAAGGTTTTAGCACAAAAATTAAAATCAATCTCTGCTGAAAATTTTGGAAAAAGAGTTATTCATTTTTATGAGCATTGTATTGATGAGTACCAACATTCTTAATGAGGAGATTTTATGTTAAATATTCATATGTATTCTTCCGCCTTGAGTGTTAAAGGCCAAGGAGTCGGAAGTGCGTATTCAGAGTTGATCAATCTTTTGAAAGAGTATTTTCCAGATAAAATTAAAATTGTCATTAATAAGTTAGGAAAAGCGGATATAAGTCATTATCATACGATTGACCCGCTTTTTTATTTAGAGACGTTTTTACCTGGAAGAGGGGTTAAAGTCGGCTATGTCCACTTTCTCCCGGAAACAATTGAAGGCAGTCTTAAATTACCTTCGTTTGCGAAGAAAATTTTTTATAAGTATATGATCAGTTTTTATAAACGAATGGATCAAATCGTGGTTGTGAACCCGGTGTTTGGAAAAAAATTGGAAAATTATGGAATTGACGCCAAAAAGATCACTTATATTCCAAATTTTGTTTCAAAGAAAGAATTTTACCCTAAGTCGCAAACGGAAAAGAAACAGTTACGACAGAAACTTGGAATTCCAACAGATAAATTTACGGTGATCGGGGTTGGACAAGTTCAAGAGCGGAAGGGCGTGCCTGATTTTATCGAACTGGCAAAGCGGCATCCTGAAATTCAATTTGTTTGGGTTGGTGGATTTTCATTTGGAAAGATGACAGATGGATATAATGAATTGAAACAGGTTGTTGATCAACCACCTGCCAATTTAATGTTTCCGGGGATTTTGGATCGCGACGAGATGAATGATTATTATAACGTTGCTGATCTATTCCTTCTGCCTTCGTTTAATGAACTTTTTCCAATGAGTATTTTGGAAGCCTTTAGTGTCGGTTTACCCGTAATGGTTCGTGATTTAGACTTGTATCATTCCATTATTAATGGATACTATTTGGGAACAAAAGATGTTGATGAAATGGACAAGCAATTAACGCTTCTTCAGCATGATCAAGCAAAACTTTCTGATTTGAAAGACCGGGCTTGTGCCGGTGCAAAGTATTATTCAGAAGAACGGTTAGCTAAAATCTGGCTTGATTATTATACTCGATTAGTAAAGGATTGAAGATAATGTCACGTAAAAATAAAATTGTATTGGCAATCATGATTGCCGTTGGATGCTGTATTTTTGGATATTCGCTTCGCAACGTTCCATTGCACAGCGTTTTAATGAATTTAAAGGATCTTAAATGGTGGTGGTTGCTGGTTGCTTTCGGATTGATGCTCTTGTCATTAGCATGTGAGGCTCTGATTGTTCGTTTTCTGTTAAAGAAACATTATCCTGATATGCGATGGCGTGATCTAATGCGGATTCCAATGGTCGAACAACTTTTTAATGGAATTACGCCGTTCTCATCAGGCGGTCAGCCAGCTCAGATTTTAGCACTGGCTCAAACGGGAGTTGAAGCTGGGCAGGCAACGTCGATCTTGCTGATGAAGTTTATTGTTTATCAGGCAATGATCGTTGTGAACTTTGTGATTTGTATGATCTTTGGGTTCCATCTGATTGCCGCGAAGATGCATGTAATGTCGATTTTAATCGCTTTTGGATTTTTGATCCATTTTTCAGTAATTGTTGGATTATTAATGGTAATGTATTGGAATCGATTTACCCGAAAGGTGGTTAATATTTGTTTAACGCCGCTCAAGTGGTTTAAGAATAAAAATCTATATCCTAAATGGAAGGCAAAACTTGATGAAAAGATTGATACCTTTTATCAAGAAAGCTTGCGGCTTAAACGCGATAAGAAAGCAATTTTCAAAATTGCAATTATTACGTTAGGCCAATTAATTTTGTATTATGTCATTCCATATTTCATTATTTTGGCGCTTGGGGTTCATCATGTAAATATTATTGAAGTTACGACATTGCATGTTTTGATTGTTATGGTAATTTCACTATTCCCGGTTCCGGGGGGTGCCGGTGGTGCAGAATTCAGTTTTGATGTGATTTTCTCACTATATATCCATTCAGGAACAAAATTGGTCCTTGCAATGATTTTATGGCGGATCGTTACATATTACTTCGGAATGTTCTTAGGCATGGTTGCGTTGGTTCAAAAGCCGAAGAAAGTCCAACGAGTAGATCTAACAGAGGAATAATTTCAAACTGCAGGGATGCCTGCAGTTTTTTAATTGAATTGTGGTTACTTAATGTCTTTTTTGTTAAAAAGTTATGAATTTCGATAATGCATCTATTGTTATTTTGCAAAATTTGCTAAAATGTCTATGGTTCATTATTTTTTTATGGACGAATTTAATAAAGAAAGAGGACATGGCGATGGAAAATTCTCAACTCGTGGCAATTATTTCACGACTTGATGCGATGATGAAAGCCGGCGAAAGTGAAACGCAATCTCGTCGTTTTGAAAAAGACGGTGATGAACGTGGAGTTGTTACTTACAATCCAGTAAGTAAGACATTCACTTTGGAAGAAGTTGCAACTAAGCAAAAGTTTGAATTTGATAACATTGATTTAGCTGCAATGGAAATCTTTGATTTATTAGATGATTAAAGAATACTCAAGTTAAAAAAGTGTGGCTTTACGAATGTTTAGTCATCGCTTTTTTAATAATCTAATTTTGGAGGCATAAAGAGATGCGAAAAGCATTGAAGAAGGTCCAAGATTTCTTAAGTAAGAAACTTGTATTTTTTGCGTTGGTCATTATACTGTTTTGGATTAAAACGTATATTGCTTACCAAACAGAATTTACTTTAGGTGTTTCTGGGACAGTTCAAAATATCTTATTAATCGTCAACCCAATCCCATTTGCGTTGATCCTATTTGGAATTGCCTTGTTCTTCAGGGGAAAAGTTTCGTATTGGATCATGATGGTTATCGACTGGATCGAATCGATTTGGTTGTTTGCAAATATCCTTTATTATCGGGAATTTTCAGATTTCTTAACTTTAGCGGTTATTAAATCAACGGGTTCAGTTTCAAATAATCTTGGATTGAGTATTAGTAAGATTATTCG
>DWVG01000022.1 GCA_019120355.1 Candidatus Ligilactobacillus faecavium | reverse complement strand
AATTTATCAATTATTAAACGGAAGGCTGCAACAATTGCGGCCTTCTTTTTTTATCTGATATAATAACGATACTTAAAGGAGGTTGAACCATGACTGATGAATTACAAGAACATCTCAACAAGGGAATGTATGGGACCCCGAAATTAAAACCTGACGAACAGCGCAAATATCTTGGCACCTTTCGCGAACGGGTTGACTTAACCGTGACGTTTGCGCAGTTGAATTCCGAGAAATATTATCCGGCAATTCAAAAAGAACTTGAAGCGCATCCTAAATACCGGATGACGATCAATGGCAGCGTTGATCAAGACCAGTTAAGCCGGCTAATTCAAATTGCCAATTCAGCCAACGCTGCATTTACCTGCAGTTCTGATTTGACCCTCCCCCACGCAGCTTCTGATTTAGCAATCGTGATTGCTGCTCCTCATCAAGCCATTCATACTGAAATCGTTGATGTTGCTCTGCGCTATCCGCTTGATAACAATGCAACAACAGTATCCGATAAAAAGCCTTCAAAGCATCGTTTTTCATTAAAAGATTTATTCCATAAAAAATAAAGGTTTGGCATTTCGCCAAACCTTTATTTAAATTGGGCAACAATTTCTGCCGCGACATCGCGTTGCTGATTCAACGCCATTTTTTCATGCGGTTGAAATGCTCCGCTTGCATGGGCGCCTAAGAAGACCGCTAATTCAGGGTGTTCTTCTGAATATGGTTGATAAATATTGCTAAAAATCATATCAATGAACCCATCACGCATTTGAAGCTGGGTCGCAATCTTTTCGAGTAATTGAATGTACGTCTGGTCCGCATCATTCAATGCATCTACACTTTGGAAGTGTGAACCGGTGAATGAATCATAACGGAGTAATACTTGGATTCCACGCGGAATAACTTGATCCAACGTCAATCCCTGCATCATTAGCGTCTTCCGTTCATTGCGGCCAAGTTCAAACTTTTTATTTTCAATCAATTGTTTTAATGTTTTCCGCCCGTCACCAACAACATTTTCCGGAACCCGTTCAATTAAGCTGGCAACTTTTCCATTCAAGATCAATGCCTGGTAAGTTGAACCCGTTGAAACCTGTTCAATTAAAACCTGTGAAGTTTGCTTCAACATCACCCCGACACTTTCAACAAACTCTTTCTTACTTGGAGCCATCCGATACAAGATTCCGTGGGCATCAGAGTGTCCATTCGCATTTTTCAGAACAACGGCCTTTTCTTTAATCATCGGATAAAGCCGAATTGCCTGGTCAACCGTTGTGATTTTCCATGAAGGTTGAATTTGAATTGCAAGGTTTCCGACCAATTGCTTTGCCAATTCTTTGTTATCCCAAAGTTTTGCCGTTACCGCCTGATCCAAGTCGCTTTGCAAACCGTTCCAGACATAATGACCGTTAATTTCAACAATATCCTGGCCATTATCGATCACCTGGTAGTCCATTCCTGCTTCAAATGCAGCCTGTAAAATCCGCATTGAATTTGCAGATAACTTCGATGATTGCCCTTTGGTCGTTCCGGCATAGGTCTTTGCAAGCAGAAACTTTAAAAGCGACTGACTGCCTTGTTCCCGTAAGAGACGTGCTGCCAAGGTCTGCATTCCGTCTTCCAGTTTAGCTTTGATTGCTTCAACAGTTCCGTTCCAATTTTCACCGTAATTAAAATCAACCGCGAAGTGATTCAAATTATCAATTAATGACTTAAACTTCGCCATTTCATCAATCTTCCGGAAAGGACTTGCGGCTGCGACTTTAAGATCTAATTCTCGTGAAGCCTTAACTTGAGCCATCAACTGGTCGTTTGCCACGCCTTCACTCATTAAAAAATATCCAACCATTACATCAATCAAGTTCAGAATATTCAGTCCAATTCCTAATTGACTATCCGGATTAAAGTCTAATTTTCGAAGCGTTAACGCCGTGATGCCCTGTTGATGATCAAATTGACCTTCAAGTTTAACTTTCCCAAGCGCATTTTTCGTTCCTAAATAACTTTTAACCGCCCGAAAATCCGGCTGAAAATCTTGAATTCCGTTTAAAAGATCAAACGTTAAGGTCGACCGCCGCGTCCGCCCATCAAGATCATTAAAAAACGCTAACGATGATCCTGTAAGGTAGGTTAAAAGCGGCTGACTCAATTCAAATCCTTGAGCAAGTTTCAAATAAATTTGATTCCGAAAATCATAGTAATCAATCTTATATTGCTTGAATTTGCGTTGATAAAGTTCCAAAAAGAGCTGTTCTGGAAGTTGAATTGAAATCGTCATGCCGCTGTTTTCATCGGCTGCCAGTGGCCACAATTTAAATCCATGGGTTGCTAATTGATGTTTCAAAAAACGTAATTGAAGTTGAACTTCCTGTTTCACCCGTTCAAGCCGATATGCTCGCGGTTGAACAAGTTCAATGTGGTTCCCGTTAATATGTAAATATTGATTTTCATCGATCATCGATGCGATGTCATTGACCGCATTGCCATTTTCATCAACAACAAGGTAAATCTGCCTCATTGAATATTTAAAATTATTTAAAACGTCAATTAATCCTTCTTCATTAATCGTTTTTCCGATTTCATCTAATTTCATGTTAATTCATCCTGTTATGCTTGATTTTACTATAATTATACTCAATTTTATGTTTAACGGGTACCCTTTAAAAGTGCTATAATACTAGAAAATTACTGAAAGGAGATGACATCATGGCATTTCATCCATTAGCGTACCGGATGCGCCCGCAAAACCTTGATGAAATCGTCGGGCAGCAACACTTGGTCGGCCCCGGAAAAATTATTCGCCGGATGGTCGACGCTAAACTGCTTTCGTCAATGATTCTTTATGGACCGCCCGGAACGGGAAAAACCAGCATTGCAAGCGCAATTGCCGGATCAACTAAATATGCCTTCCGGAAATTGAATGCCGCGACGGATTCAAAAAAAGCGCTTGAACAAGTCGTTGCTGAAGCTAAAATGAGCGGAACCGTCATTTTGATGTTAGATGAAATTCATCGTTTAACCAAGCCAAAGCAGGATTTTCTTTTGTCCCACCTTGAAAGCGGGCAGATTATTCTGATCGGAGCAACGACTGAAAATCCATACATCGCAATTAATCCCGCAATTCGAAGCCGGACTCAAATTTTTGAACTTAAGCCGTTAACCGCAGCCGACATTCGCCAAGCCTTAGAACGTGCGCTTCACGATGAGAAAAACGGCTTAGGATCATTTAACGTTGACCTTGATGACGCCGCCCTCGAACACCTCGCAAATGCGACGCACGGTGATCTGCGTAGTTCGCTGAATGCGCTTGAACTTGCAGTTAAATCGACGCCTGCAAACGATGACGGTGAAATCCATATCACGTTGAAAATTGCTGAGGAATGCGTTCAACGCAAAGCATTAGTCCATGATAAAAATGGCGATGCCCACTACGATGTCGTTTCCGCCTTTCAAAAATCGATTCGCGGATCCGATGTTGATGCCGCTTTACATTATTTGGCACGCATGGCCGATGCTAACGACCTTCCAAGCGTGACCCGCCGCCTTTTAGTAATCGCATATGAAGATGTTGGTTTAGCGAACCCGCAAGCGGCTGCACGAACCGTGGCAGCCGTGATTGCCGCTGAAAAAGTTGGATTTCCGGAAGCCCGAATTCCGCTTGCTGAAGCAGTCATTGACTTATGCTTATCCCCCAAATCAAACTCCGCAATCAGTGCAATCGACAAAGCCCTTGATGACCTGCACCAAGGAAATTACGGTGAAATTCCGGATTGGCTTAAGGATCCGCACTATCAGGGAGCTGAAAAACTTGGGCATGGTGTTGGGTACAAATATCCGCATGACTACCCGCACGACTGGGTCAAACAGCAATATCTTCCTGACAAGGTCAAAAATCGGCATTACTACCTTCCGAAAGAGAACGGGCGTTATGAAAAAGCCCTTGCGGAACAGTATTACCGTCTTGAAAAATTTAAGGGACGCCCGCCGGCAAAGAATGAGTAGTTTCTAATTTGAAAAAAGATTTTAGGCGTGTTAAGATACTGTCAGAATATTTCTATGGCGTACGCATTGTCTCATCAATGTAAGGTTGACCGAACACTTTTAGACATTAGGATCACGATATTTGGTGGCTGGCAGGCTCATTTCACTTGAGAACCAAAAGCCATCTTAAGTGGTCCGTTCCTGCTAACATTGCGGGTTCAACTACACGAGACGATTAACGGCACTAATGGAGCAACGAGGATGTGAGCAATCACATCCTTTTTTGATATAATAAATTAAAGAAAATTGATTAGTTGGAGGAGTTTCGATGTCACTAATTATCCGGATTCTAGTTATTATTTTAAGTTTGATCATTATGTTCCTCGGGGGATACTTGTGGACTCACCGGAAAAAGCAATTTCTGGTTTTCACACCTGCTGAAAAGCCATCCCTTTCAACCACCCTTGCTGTTTTAGGCGGATGTTTAATGACCGCTGGGCTTGCAACTTTGGTCACGAGTTTCATGGCAAATCTCGTCCCATTTTTATGGATGATTGTAATCGATGTCATCCTTGCAACCATCATGACTTTCACCTTGTTAATTTATCTTTTCTCAAATTAATGATTTCGCTTTCTTTTTCTAGATAAATTTTGTAGAATGAAGTTGAGGATAGGAAGGTGATTATCAATGTTACAAAGTTATAAAAGTATTTTAGTCCCAATCGATGGTTCATATGAATCAGAATTGGCATTCAAGAAAGCCATTAACGTCGCTAAGCGGAACGGTGAAGACACATCGTTGCACCTCGTTCACGTTGTTGATACCCGAGCTTTCCAAAACATTTCAAGTTTTGATACCACAATGGTTGAACAGGTTACCGAAACGGCGAAGAAAACATTAAGCGGATATGCTGATGAAGCGAAAAAAGCCGGCGTGAAAAACGTTGACTTTTCAGTTGAATATGGGGCTCCCAAGGTAATCATCGCTAAAGATATCCCAGACGAAAAGAATATTGATTTGATTATGATCGGCGCTACCGGATTAAATGCCGTTGAACGGATCTTAATCGGTTCCGTTACTGAATACGTAACGCGGACAGCTGAATGCGATGTGCTCGTTGTGCGGACTGATCTTGAAAACAAGCCAGCTTTAACAAAAGATTTAATTAAAGCTAATCGGCGTGAAGGATTATAATTGAAAACATACTTAAAAAGGAAGATGTCTTTTGTGGACATCTTCCTTTTTTGTTCTAATAAAAATCAAAATTTACTTTTTTCAAAGTCAACAACTGCACCTCTCAAATTTGCATCACCAGTAAAATGACATGCTTCAACATTCGGCACTAACGTTGCAATTGGGATTTCCTGACAAATTTCACCTAAACGTCGTTTAATCATTAAAATAAATTTTTTATTTTGTGAAATTGCACCACCAATAATGATCTTTTCGGGATCGATTGAATGCTGAATATTAAAAATTGCAGTTGCAATCCAATCAATCATCTCATCAACATATTTTTTAGCAAGCTGATTTCCAGCCAATGCCTGTTCAAAAACGTCTTTTCCGGTCATTTTCTCGCCAGTTTTTTCATTATAGCGTCGCGCAAGATTTACCGGTGATCCCATTTGACTTAACGTTGAACTATTCTTTACAAGTTGAAAGCCAAATTCACCGCCATATAAATGACTTCCATAATAGATATTACGGTCAATCACAATTGTTCCGCCAACCCCTGTTCCAATTACAAGAAAAACCAAATTCTTACAATCTTTACCAGCACCAGCATTTAATTCTGCCAAAGCAGCACAATTCGCATCATTTTCAATGCTTACTGGTAATTCAAATAATTTCTCAAACACTGGAACAATTTTGAAATTATGAATATACGGAACTGCACTTGCGCCTTCAATTACACCCGTTTTCTTATTGACTGCACCGGGCGAACTGATTGCTACTCCTTGAAGATTATGAATTGTCTTAAATGAAGTAATATATTCTTTAAGAACTTTCATGAATCCCGTCAGTTTTGATGGCGTTGGATATTTTTGACGTTCAATTAAATGATGATTTACCCAACACGCACACTTTATCGTAGTTCCACCAATATCGATTACTCCTAAATTCATATTATTTTTCTCCTCAGAAAATTCCTAATGTAATGATTTTCCCCTTCTCTACATCTAAAATATCATAACTAGATACGTCGGAAGCTAAAACTTCTTTTATTTTTCCGTTCAAGTCTAATTTTGCCACCGTTTTAGGAGATTTAAAAATTAATCTCCCTCCCTTACACAAATTCGAATTAGGATTGTATATTCTTAATTCATATCCCGTTTCATCTGTTGTTAATTTCCAACTACTTAATACGCACTCACTATCCTGTAAATCAACCTCATTTTTAAATGATTTTAACTTAACCGGATTACATGAAAAATACTCCAATGGTGTAACGTACCGATTTATCTCCTGACATTGATAATATAATTCATTCTGAGTAGTATGAACCAAATACTGCTGTTGTATTTTTCGCGGGTCAAATCTCTTATCTAATAAAATTTCACCATCAAATGTTAATTCCTTTTGCAACTGACTATCTGGAGTCGGCGTTTCGTGCCGTTCAAGTCCCGAAGCATCTCCCGGCCGTCGTTTCATATCAGGACGTCCCAAGAAGCCAACTGATCGGTATAATGTAATCGCCAGTTGATCAAAATTTTCGCCAATTACTTCATAAGATTTCATTCCATGAGTTAAGAAAGTTATACTACGTTGATCATTGTGTAGATTTGCAAAATGAAGCATTGGTCGTAAAGCAGTTGGTTCTTCATGATAACCAATTTCTTTCCAATTAGTTAAATGAGGGTCAACAACATCTCGTTGAATTACTCCAAATTGAGTATCAGCATACGAATATTCTGATGGCAAATCCGCATTAATAACTAATCGCAACCGATGATCCTTTACTGTATTTTTGACCTTCATCTTGAAGCCAATTTGCGGACTTTCTTTGTCGAGCGTTAGTTCAACAAAATACTTTAGTTTCTCATTTTTGACCCTATTTTTTCGGGCTTCTAAATCAGATGGAAGTTGCCAACTTCCTCTAATTTGCATTTTACTGATTACTTTTCCCGTCGTACATTTCACTTCTGCATCCTTGAAATCTAAATCTAATCGCCAATCATTAAATGCGGGTGAATAATCATAATTATCGCCCTCATCACCTTGATCAACAAAAAATAAAAAGTTAGAATAATTCTTTTCCGATTCAACGTCCTCCAACTGCAACTTTCCATCAATCATCACAATCTTTAACCGATCATTTTGAATCTTCTGAGTTTCTTTCATTTCAAAATGCTGTTTTTTCTCTTTAATCCGTATTCTTCTTAAACCTGTTTCTCTTAAATCAAGTTCAACAGCAATCCGAGTAACATAATACTTCTCATCTTCCATTTCTGCATGATTTCGTCTTAATAAAGCAGCATTTTCAATTTGTTGATTTAAAACATCATACTCAATTTTATTTCCATCTTCATCGATTAAATCAAAATGAGGAAATTTAGTACTTATTTTAATTTCGCTTACCCGTTTAACGTGAAATGGTAGCGGGTTATAAAGATATAGATCGGCACGATTTAAATCACTAATACTTAATTTTCGTAATAGATAGTCGCGTACTGCATTGGCGGTTTGTAACGCAACGATTCCCCGATGAAAAATGTCATCATTTGTCTTATCGCTATTACATCCTCCAGCTGAATCATGAGCTTGACCACGCGCAACTGTTTTCCATAGGTCTTTCACAATTCCAATTTGAGACGCAATTCCACGAAACTTTGCATAAGCCATTAGAGGCTCAACTTGATAAGTTAATATCCGCTCCAAGCGATCATATACCTGTTTCAAATCATAACGGGATGAATAAATTCCACGATGAATCTTTGAAACTGATGGATCAACATATTCTCCTTGGTAAACTGGGACAATTCTGCCTTCACTTTTCAGCTCTCTAAAGAATTGAGGGTAGCTGCTTTCTTTTAAATAAGCATTTTTAACATTTCGATTAGCATCTTCAATCTTATCCTTTAAATTAAAATCAACTGCTCGTTGATCGCCCCCAACCGGTAAAGCTAGGTTTTGGTGAAGTGAATCAGTTGCGATTTTATTAATTAATTGTTGATAATTTTGACAATTAATTAATTCTCCTCCAACGTAATATCCATTTTTGATATTTACTGTGTATACTTCCGAACCATCATTTGATCGCCATTTAAATTCACGTGCTTTATTCTCATATGGCAACCCGCGCCAAAAAACAGCATTATGAATTCCAAAGCCATTATAAATCTTAGGCATATCTTGACTTTGACCAAATGAATCAGGTAAATAACCAATTTTCATTGGTTCTCCCAACTCATTTGCCAAATTCATTCCTAATTGCAAATTTCGAACTGCACTTTCGCCTGACGTCGTAAACTCATCAATTTGAGTATACCATGGTCCAAGAAGTAATCTTCCGGCCCGATTGTATTTCTTGATTGCATCCTTTTTATCAGGATTAGTTTGTAAATAATCATCAACGATTGCCATTTGTCCATCTAACATATAATATTCCAGCTGATGACTCTTTAATGCTTCCAAAACTTCATTCATATGGTATGCAAACTGAACCCGGGCTTCTTGACGTGAAAAATACCATTCATAATCCCAATGAGTGTGAGCAATTACATGTATTTTTTTCATTTTATTCCTCCCTATGATTATGCTGCCAAGTTTTCTTTAGCCATTTGCCGTTCATGTTTTTGATTCAAAATTACAAATGGAGCATAAAGAAAAACATCCAAAATTACTAATACTAAAGTTAAAATTACAGGACTTAAATGAAAAGCTCCTAAAATCCAAGTACTTACAAAGATTGGTTCATTTCCTGAATTCATTACAACTAACGGAACAACCCAGCCGATTTTAGTCACAGTATATGAAATAATCGCATTAATAACTGGAACACAGATCCATGGAATAAACATTATCGGATTTAGGACAATTGGTAAGCCAAAAATCACTGGTTCATTAATTCCAAAACATCCAGGCACAAGTGCTAACTTTGCAACTTCGCGCTCTTTTTCATGTTTCTTCGTTAAAATCAACATTGCAATAATTAATCCAAAAGTTGCCCCTGAACCACCAATCATTGCATAAACGTTAGTAATTGTATTTGGGGCAATCGAAATTCCAGCAAAGCTTTGAGTTTTTGCGAACAAAGCAACATTTTTTAAGAATAATGGTAACCAAAATGCAGATACAATTCCCCAAACAATATTGAAGCCATGTAACCCCAAGAACCATAACAATTGTTCCATAATAATAACCACTAAAATCGCCGGCAAACCCGTACCAACTGTCAGAAGCGGTTTGATTAAAACTGTTGAAATCAACTGAACAATTGATGGAAAGCCTAAAGCTTCAATTCCTAATCGAATCATACCGAATAACAAAAGAATTTCAGCCATCGGAATCAATGAATAAAATGCATCAAAAACATTCGGAGGAACTGAAGCTGGCATTTTAATTGTAAATTTGCTTCGTGAAAGTTTAGCAAATAGCCAAACGGATAACATTCCTACAATCAATCCGGTGAACATTCCGCCATAACCAAAGAAGTCATTTGAAAATCCCTGAATAACCTTAGCCTTTGGAGTTAGATAATTCACACTGTTAGGAACCATTACAAAATATGACGACAATGCCAGCAGCGTTGCTGTAATCGGTTTCATTTTCGAATAACGTTCATCGCGAGATAGTTCAACTGCATATGAATAAGATGATGATAAAACAACAATAATGGCAACGATTCCTAAAGTTGCTGTTCCTAAATAACCAAATAAATTACTAATTCCAGTTAAGAAAAAATTATGAAGATGTTTAGCCTTAATTAACGCATCCAGTTCCATCTTGATCAAGTTTGCAAAAGAACCAACCACCGTAAATGGAATTGTTCGAATAAACGCATTTTTTATTGCTTGTAAAATCTTATTTTGATCTACCCATCCAGATATCTTTAATAATGGGGCTTGAAACTTTTCAACATCGAAGTTCATTGTTTCCCCTCCCTTTTTAAAACCATGTCAAATACTGAGTTAATTTCAAAGAAAACGTTTTCTAAGGATAGAATAACACATATTATAAATTTGTAAATACAAATTTTACATTTGAATATACCATTACTATAATGATATTAATTATAAAAAGTAAAAGAGGTTTTAACCTTGAATAGTTATCGATACCAGGACATTTACTCTAAAATAAAAAAATCAATTGAAACTAATCACTATCGTGCTGGGAAGCTTCTCCCCACTCAGGAACAACTTGCAAACGAATTTAACGTAAGTCGAGTTACAATTAAAAAAGCCTTAAATTGCTTAGAGAAGGAAAATTTAATTTACACCAAACAAGGATCGGGAACATATGTTAAACCTCGATTGGATAAATTTCCAGATAATGAAACCTTACCCCTTGATTATCCAGTTGGCGTTACTTACTCTCATCGTGACGCCAAAATTAAAAATCAAATTTTGAAATTTGATGCTCGAATGCCATCAAAAAAAGAAAAATCTGCGCTTGAACTTAAAGATTCTGATCCTGTTTATGATATTCGCCGTCTTCGATTCATTAATGATAAAGTATACAGTTTAGAACATACCATTATTCCTACCAAAATCGCCCCAATCGATACTAAGATTCTCAAAGGTTCCTTATATGATTATCTTGGCAAACGCGGCCTTAAGATTACTGATGCTCACCGAATTATTCAAGCACTGAATGCTACTCAAGAAGAGGCTGAACTTTTAAAAATCAAAAAAAATACTGCAATTCTTTCAATTAATCAAGTTTGTTATGATCAAAAAGCGCGCCCTTTCGAATTATCGCACTCAATTTTTATTGGAAGTCAAAGCAAATTCGGATTGGATGTTCATCTAAATTAATACCTAAAATAGAGGCTGTGGCTAGAACACCACAACCTCTATTTTTAATTAGCTTGCTCTTCTATTTTCTCTTCATTATTGGTTTCTTCATTCAAAAGATATTTGTCATATCTTCTAGCAAACGGCCAGTACATTAATGTTGAAATAATTAATACCACGCCTTGCCATACTGCCCACTTCCATCCGCCGATAAAGAATCCTGAAATAATGATTGGGGTCGTCCATGGAGCTGCAACCCCATTTAATGGCGGTAAAATTCCAAAATATACTGCTCCATAAGTTAAAGCGGCAACAACCACCGGAACAAAGAAGAATGGTAATGCAAGCCATGGATTCATTACCATTGGCATTCCAAACAAAAATGGTTCGTTAATATTAAAGATTGCCGGAACTGCTTCAAGTTTTCCTATTGATTTCATTTGCGTTGACTTAGCAGCAACTAAAGTAAAAATCAATAATCCGATTGTGATTCCTGAACCCGTTAAGTTAATGATATTGTTATAAAATTCATTCGTTACAATATGAGCACCATTTGCTAATGATAGTTTATGTGCTGCATATAAAGCAGCATTCGCGGTTGTATTCGGTAAAAGAAAAATTCCAGCAATTCCACCAACAATCAAGCCGCCATGAACACCAAAGAACCAGAAGAAAGTTACAGCAAATGCAATCAAAATTGCTCCCCAGAATGAATCTGACATTCCTTCTAGCGGAATCTGCAAAATCTTGTAGATCCAAGAAAGCATATCCGTGTGCATAAATGCCCTAAATGCAGCAAAAATCAACATTGTAACGGTTAAAATTACTCCCGCCGGAATCATCGCAGTAAATTGCCGTGAAACACCTGCCGGAACCTGCTCTGGCAATGTAATTTTCCAGTTATGCTTGATCATGTATGTATATGACCATCCAACAAGCAATCCAATAATCAACGCAGCAATCATTCCCTGACCGCCTTGAAATGTTAAATTCAATACATTTGTGACTGGCGAATTAATATATGCTTGGATCGCATGCGGAAGGTGGTGAATCTCACTTGCAACTACCGATGCCTTAGTTGTAACTACTCCAGCTGCATTTGTAATTCCTGATTTCATTGCAGTTGCTACCGGATTTTGAACAGTTAAACTTTGTAATAAAAAGAAAGCTGACAACGCCGTTAATCCAGCAGGCAAAGCATCTTCAAGTCCTTCATTTTTAACATACGTATATGCAATTCCAACAACGGCCCAAATTGAGGTAAAACCAAAAGTCGTTGTGTATGCTTGATTAAAGAATACTTTCCACCCTGTTTTAGCAATAAAATTCGAAACTGCCGGAATTGGAAAATTTGCAAAAATCAAGAAAATTGATCCGATAATGATAAACGGCAATGCCGCAACCATCCCGTCTGTCATCGCTTTTACAGCTTTAGTATTTACAAATTTCATAATTGGTGGAACAATTTTTTGATTTACAAATTCACCGATTTTTGATTTTTTCTTTTTATCATTCATCTAAATCATCTCCATTACTTTCAAACACCTTTTTAAACCAATAAAACGATTTTTTGGGAATTCGTTTTAAGTCCTTAAGATCATGGTTTGAACGATTTACATAAACTGCACCGTAACGTTTTTCCATATTTCCCTGCGAGCTTGGAATATCAATCAATCCCCATCCAAGATATCCCAACACAACTGCACCATCTTCATTAATCGCATCACGCATTGCTTTTATGTGGTTATGGTGATAATCAATTCTGACCTGATCATCAATTTCATGAACCCCATCCCATTTTTCTTCCAATCCGATTCCATTTTCAATTGGAAAAACAGGAATATGATATCGATTATACAAGTTAGTAATAATATTCCTGAATCCGAGAGCATCAATATTCCATCCCCATTTTGTTTGTTGAGTATACGGATTTATTTCTCCACCTGATTCAAGGTAAGTATTAGGTAAGGCATCATTCGTAACTTTATGGCTATTCAAAGTTGTTGATTGATAGTAACTAAAAGCTAAGAAATCAGATTTCGTTTGTTTAATAATTGCTAAGTCATCTTTCTGAATATCCATGTTAATTTCATGATTTTTAACCCATTGCATTACTTGAGGTGAATACTCTCCATTAACAAAAACATCATTCAAATTGTTATATAAAAATTCATTTACTTGATTAGCCATTAAATTATCTAACGGATCAGATGTGGCAGGATAAACAGGTGTGTATGCCGTCATTCCTCCAATTTTTAAATCAGGATAATTTTCATGAATATAATTAGCTACTCTTGCATGCGCCAAAATAGTATGATGAAAAATTTGATACATCTCGTCAATACTGCGATTCCCACTTTCATAACCTGAAATATTAAAGACCTCATTTGTGAAATACAAGTTATGTTCATTGAACGTAATCCAATACTTCACTTTGTCTGAGAAGTGATCAACCATCCTTTTGGCAAACCGAACAAACGCATCAACCGTCTCACGCGACATAAATCCGTTTTTTTTCTGCGCAAGATTCAACGGCATATCAAAATGATACAAACAAATCATTGGTTCAATTCCACGCTTAAGCATCGCATTAATTAACCGATCATAAAAGGCAATCCCTTTATCGTTAAATTCACCATTCCCTGTGGGATTTACTCGTGACCATGAAATTTGGATTCGATACATATTCATTCCCATTTCCTGCATTAAATCCAAATCTTCTTCATAACGATGATATTCATCAATTGCAACATGCCAATCAGTTGAATTATTTCCTGCCTTACGAACGTCATACACTGATGGACCCTTTCCATCAATATTCCATGCTCCCTCAGTTTGCATGCTTGATGTTGAGTTTCCCCAATAAAATTTGTTTGGAAAATGTGATAAATTCATAAATGAAGCTCCTTTTGAAAATATTGAAAACGTTTTCTAAAATTAAAATAACATCAAATTTTCATAGCCACAATGCTAATTAAAATGGCTGTAAATAAATTGATTTACAGCCAAAAATTATCTTCAATGTTCTTGAATTCCTCGTTATAATATTTAAAAAGGATGTGAAAAACTAATGAGAAAAGAAAAATTATCAGAGAATATTGCTAAATCAATTGAAAACCAAATTCTAAACGGAACATATCAATCAAAACTTCCCGGTCAGCAATACCTCGCTGATAAATTTAATGTTAGTCGCGTTACTCTTAGCAAAGCGCTAGATATTTTAGCGACCAAAGGTTTGATTTCAAAAGTAAACGGTCATCCAGCAGTTATCAACCGAAACTACTTTGACCGTTATCTAACTCTTGATTCTGTTAAATACCATTTTGGTCTTCAAAACAAACTCGGAGACTTTACTTCAATTCGTAGTCATATTATTAGTTTTTCAACCCGTACTCCAACTGAAAAAGAACAGTTTAAACTCCATATTAATGAAAACGATTTAGTGTATGACATTATTCGGCAACGGCTTATCCAAAATAAGCCGTTTCGGCTCGAATACACAATAATGCCTGTAAAGGTCATTCCAAATTTGTCACTTGATATTTTAAATAACTCAATTTACTCATTTATTGAGCAGAAGTTAAACCTTAAAATCGGAAAAGCTAACCGTGTTATTAGTGCAGATGTTCCTGATGCATATGATCAAAAATACCTTAATTGTATTCATAATGAACCAGTTTTAAAGGTTGAACAAGTTGTCTTTTTAGAAGATGGTACTCCATTTGAATTTTCTGAATCACGAGCACGATATGATAAAGAACAAATAATTGCGAATAATGTATAATTTACCGCCACGCGCAACCTACCAAATGATCATTGATCACTCCCACCGTCTCCAAATAGGCATACATATTTTTCGGACCGACGAACGTAAACCCATAATTTTTCAGTTGACGTGCGAGTTGAATTGAAAGTGCACTGCGGGATGGAATCTGTTCTGCGTACTGCCACCGATGATCAATAACTTGCTTTGACGTTAAGCTCCACACAATTTGATTTAGAAAAACACCTTTTGAATGGAGGTGTTCTAACACTTGAGCATTGTGAATAACCGCCCGAATTTTTCGACGATTCCCAATCATTCGTTCAACTTGGACTATCTTTTCAATATCCTTTTCTGGAATTGCCGCCACTGATGAAATATCAAAATCATTAAACACTTGGTTTAAGACTGAACGCCGGTCGAGAATTAACTGCCACTGCAAACCTGCTTGAAAAGTCATCAGTGAAAGCATTTCAAATAAGCGTTGTTCATCATATTGCGGTTTCCCCCACTCATGATCATGAAAGTCAACCATGTTTTGTTTCCCGCGTTCTGCCCAGGAACATCTCATTTTTACATCACCTCATCTTTAAATACGAAAAACGGACCGCAATTTGCGATCCGCTTTCTTAAATTAAGTGATATGCTTGTAAAAATAATGAGATTCCAAGAATCCATGACAAAATGCAGCAAACGATCCGCATTTTACGGTCAGATACGATCCGGACGATTTTTGGTCCAATAAGACCGCCAAACCATAATCCGATCGCCAACGGAATAACATACTTCCATAAAATTGGCGCCTTAAAAAGATAAACAACTGCGCCGATCACGTTTGCAAAGGCCAACGTAAAATTCTTTAATGCATTATTGACTGCAAAGGTATTTTGGCGGTTAATGACGATCAAAAGTGCCAATAAGACAACACCGCCACCAGCACCAAAATATCCAGTGTAGATGCCTTCAAGAAAAATCCCTAAATAAACCGCAAGCCGCTTGCCCACGGTCACTTGCTCATCAACAACAACCGTTTTTTGTCGCATGTTCGGTACAAGAACCATAATTCCCGCAAACATAATAAAAAATGGAACGATTTTTTTAAAAATTGTCGATGGAATCCAGAAAAGTAACAGGGCTCCTAAAATCACCCCTAAAATTGATAACGGCAAAATTTGCCAGATTTGTCTTTTCTTACCATTCAATTCCTGCTTCGAAGCAATGATTGAACTGAAGCCAGACGCCAATAACGAATATGTATTCGTAACATTCGCCATTACCGACGGCAATCTGACCATTAATAACGCTGGGTACGAAACAAGCGATGCCAACCCTGCTGCACTGCTTGAAATTCCAGCAAGAAAGCCCGCTGGAATTAAAAATAAGACTAACTTAAGTAAACTAATCATATCTCTTCCCTCGCATTAATTAAAAAATTAACGCTAATATTTTACCACATTTAAAATTTAATTTTTAGGTCACTAAAAAAAGCGATGATTTCCATCATCGCTTTTTTACAATCAATTGAACTTGTTTATTGCATATTTTCGTCGTTTAAGAATGTATCAAGAACACCTTCAACCATGTCCCACTCTTCATCACTTTCAATATCGTAAAGTTCTGCATCCTTTGCGTCGCCGTTTTCATCCGGATCAAATGCAAATGCAAGCACATCAACTTGTTCTTCTGGTTCTGAACCGGCGGGAATCAAAAGAATATATGATTTACCATAATCTTCAGATTCAAATGTGAATAAAATTTCATATAAACTTTCATTTCCCTTATCATCGACTAATGTAATTAAATTATCATCATTTGCTTGATTTTGATTATTTTTAGCCATTCTTTTACCTCACTTTAGTAAGTCTACCAGTTTGCCTTTACGATCTAAATAGTTTTGCAAGATCAACGTTGCTGCCAATTTATCGATTACCTGATAACGTTTCTTCCGCGATGCATCCGCCTCTTCAATCAACATCCGTTGAGCTTCAACCGTCGTTAACCGTTCATCTTGAAAATCAATTGGCAAATTGATCTTTGCTTGTAACATCTTACCATATTTTTGAGCAGCTTCAACCCGCGGGCCGCAGGTATTATTCATATTTTTAGGTAATCCAATTACAAATCCGACAACTTGTTTTTCCTTTGCGAGTTCGACGACCCGGTCTAAACCGAAAATTTCTTCGTCTTCATTAATGCGGACGATCTCAACTCCCTGTGCTGTCCAGCCCAATTGATCACTTACAGCGACCCCGACCGTTTTTGAACCGACATCGAGTCCCATTATTCGTGCCAATTGATCTTCATATCCTCTCTGTTGAGGTATGAACGAACTAACTCTTCGATAATTTCGTCTCGTTCAAACTTCCGAATTAAGTTCCGCGCATTATCAGCCCGCGGAATGTATGCTGGATCACCTGAAATCAGATATCCAACAATTTGATTGATTGGATTATATCCTTTTTCTTCAAGTGCATTGTATACTGTTTGTAACGTTTGATGAATTTCCTTTTGTTCCCCTTCGTTATAATTAAAGAAAACCGTCTTATCTGATGATGCCATCCAGAACACCTCCGTAATTATTATCTAATGCCTTTATTTTACTAAACTCCCCAAATTACCTCAAATGATTTTGACTAAAATTGCCAAATGTAACAGAAATGAAAAATCATCCCTATCATTCAAATTCGCAATTCAGAATTAAATATTGAAACAAAAAGACAAGCTCTCGTTTAAATCGAAAACCTGTCTTTCAAAACTTTCATCAGTCACGCTTATTAAGCATTTGCTTTTGCAAATGACTTGGCATGCTTTTTCAAATATAATAATAAATCCGTTTCGCTATTGAATTCCCGCGGATGGTGTTGACCATGTAAGCGGAGAATAATCTTATTGATCCGAATGCGTCCGGTCCATGTATACGTGTGATCTACAATAAAGCGGTTATTGAGTTTTTCGCCTTTTTTGCCAAACTTTAAAACATACACTTTTTCAGGCACAATTAATGGATTAACGTGCTCTTTTTCATAGTCAACGCCATGGGCTCTTAAGAAATGTTTTGTTTTCTTTAGCATGTTATTCCTCCTTATCTGCCTTTTACTCCTTTATTATACCAAGTTATTGTTCAATAAACTAAGATTTGGTTCTTGATATAAGAAAAATGCTCATAAATACGAGCATTCCAAGAGTATATCACCCGTACGGGGATCGAACCCGCAACTCCGCCTTGAGAGGGCGACGTCTTAACCAATTTGACCAACGGGCAAAGTTACTTTCTTTATTATACCCTGTCGTTAATAAAAATCAAGCTTACTTATCATAAAAATGCCGCAACGAAAAATAAATAAACATTACAAATAATATCAGACACCAGCCTAAACTCAAACACCCAATCACCAAGAATAACTTAATCTTAAAAAGTTCACTCATTACTAAAATAATAATGGTAAAAATACTCCACTTGATCATTCGCAATTTGAGATTTTCAATTTCGTGTCGCATTCAATTCATCCTTAATTAATCTTGCCACCAATTATCGAACTCAGCCATTAACTTCTTTACTGCTTTGCCCCGATGACTGACCCGATTCTTTTCATCAACTGAAACTTCGGCGAATGACTTTTGCAAATCGTTTGAATAAAACAGCGGGTCATAGCCGAATCCATCATTGCCAGTTTCGTGATCAAGAATTCGTCCAAATGCTTCACCACTAACTTCAAGCGGCGTCTTATCCGGATGAACAACCACGATTGAAGTATGAAAATGAGCTGTCCGTTTATCAGCTGAAACATCTTTTAATGCTTCAAGCAATTTCTTGCGGTTCGCAATATCATCATGATCACCTGCATACCGGGCTGAATGGATTCCAGGAGCTCCATTTAAGGCGTCAACACATAATCCTGAATCGTCAGCTAAAACCGTCGCATGCGTAACATTCATCAGAGCATTTGCTTTGATCAATGCATTTTCAACAAAACTATTGCCATTCTCATCAATCTCCGGAACTTGATCCGCATCAAGATCCAGCAACGTTGTAACTTCAAAGCCCTTTGGTTCAAAGATTTTGCGATATTCACGCGCTTTTCCTGGATTTTTGGTTGCAATTAAAATCTTCGGCATTTTGATTCCCCATCTCTTAAATTTATCCTTATTCTATCATTGATTTTCCAAATTAGTAAGAATTTTTACCTTTAAAAAGGTATAATTAAACATAACGATAAGTTTAGAGGAGCTTAATTATGAAAAAAGACTTTTATAATCAAGTATTAGGTCATCAAACCGGAACCACCCTTGGCAGTGAACTTTTGCGCGACGCTTTGATTCCGTCATTAGTCGGCAATAATGACGATATTATGTACTGGGCAGGTAAATTACTTGCGCGGAAATTACTGCTCGCAACCGATAACGATTTGCGTTTGTTCTTTGAATATGCCGGTTGGGGAACATTAACCCACACCAAGTCAAAAAAAGAAGAACACACCTTTGAATTAAGCGGTGAACCGGTCAAGGTCCGGTTTAGTGCAACGGAAAAACCAGACTTCCAACTTGAAGCCGGTTTTATTGCTGAAACGTTCCAGTTACATAGTAACTTCACTACCGAAGCGAAGGTCGAAAAGACAGACGACAAAAAAGACGTCGTTACCATCAGCGTCATCATTGATTCGCATGCCCCCGTTCAACCGGAAAGCACGGATGTCGAACCATTCTCAATGATTGAATTCGATAAACTTCAAAAAGAAGCCCAAAAGGTTGATTCTGATAAAGAAGATTAATATTAAAAAAACGCAATAGTCATCCCTGACTACTGCGTTTTTCTTTTAGTCTAATTAATCATTTTCTTTTGTATCAGCTTTTTCTTCGATCATTGTTGGTTCGGCAAAGTCTTGATCGTAGTTCAATGTAAAGTGCATGTGATCTTTTCCGATAACCGTATTCGGGAAGATGTCCGTTGCATTCTTTACATACTTTTCAGGATCACGCATTGCTTGTGAGAAGTGAGTCAAGACCATTTCTTTAACGTGGCCCTTCTTGGCTTGCGTTGCTGCTTCTGCAAATGTCATGTGCATCTTGTTCTTGGCCTTTTCGGTGTCATCATTTGAACCAAAGTTTGCACAGCTCAAAAGCAAATCTGAACCTTCAATGAATCCTGGAATTTCAGGTGTTGGACGGGTGTCAGTTACCCAGCTGACCCGCATGCCTTTCCGGGCTTCGCCAAGAACCATATCTGGAGTGTAGGTCTTGCCTTCGTATTCAACTGGTTTTTGACCGCGTTGCAAATCACCCCAAATGCGTTGCGGAACTTCATTAGCCTTTGCCTTTTGCGGATCGAATTTCGGTTCCCGCTTTAAGTCAATCCGGTATGCAAAGTTTGGACGGGTGTGTTTAACTGGCAAAGCTGAAATTGATAATTCACCATGAATGTACTTGTTGTTGATTACGATTGGTTCACCCGGAGTTGGGTCTTCAATAATGTTAATGTCATAGTTTAACCATGGCATGATGACCCGGAAACCTTTCATAACGTCTTTGATTCCCTTTGGTCCAATAATCGTAATTGGTTCTGTCCGGCCAGTGTTGCTGGTTGTTCCTAAAATTCCTTGTAATCCAATCACGTGATCACCATGTAAGTGGGTGATACAAATTACATCGAGGGATTTGAATCCGCTTCGAACGGCCCGCATTGAAACCCCGGTTCCTTCACCGGCGTCCATCAAAATTTTCCGGCCTTTATATTCAATAATTGCTGATGATAAGTAACGATCTGGAAGCGGAATACTGCCACCCGTTCCAAGTAAAGTAACATCAATCATTCGTCTTACCTCTTCCTATATTCATTT